>NZ_JBAWHG010000067.1:0-8407 GCF_049593655.1 Chlorobium sp. | reverse complement strand
GTGCCTGTCCGGATGCTTCCGGCAAGGTATTGCCCCTGTTTTCACAACAGGGTGATATTCAGCGTGAACAGCTTGAGCTGGTTCTCCTGCGCGCTCTCGGACCGGACTTCCTGATTCGACGGGATGTGATTTGAGTTGCATTGACGCCCTTATGCGTTCCTTGCGGGCAAGCTTGATCATCGATGAGATGATTTACAGTGATAACACGTAAACCAGTCCGTCATGCACATTCCTGTTATTGACCGAGGACCCCGCTGCAAGAAAATTCATCGCCACCAATCCGAAAAAAGACATTACCCGGATCCGGTGCCATCTGGGCGGGATATTTTATTCCGGCGGCTCTGCAGAAGGCGTTGACGGAGCCGTGTTGTTTCATGATGTATCTTTCTCAGCCGGTCAGGAAATCCTGAGTCTATTCTGAAGCAGGCATACACTGGATGCGACTCGTGATCGGTAACGGCATGAAAAAAGCTGAGAATGAAAACGGAAATACCGTTAACAGGAAAATGCAGGCAGCCATTGCCTCAGGACCCGCACTAAAGCATCCTGATGCAGCGGTTTCGAGAGAAAATCATTCATTCCGGCCTCGAAGCATGCAGTCTGGTCATCAGGCATGGCATGCGCAGTCAGCGCAACAATCGGGATATCTTTTCCGGTTGCGGTGCCGCGTATCAGCCGGGTGGCTTCAATGCCATCCATCTCAGGCATCTGGATGTCCATAAAAATCAGCCTGTAGTTTTTATCTGCGGCGGCGCTTACGGCTTGAGCGCCGTTGATTGCCACGTCAGCATTCAGACCAAGCTTTTTGAGCATCATGAGTGCAACCTGCTGGTTGATCAGGTTGTCCTCGACGACAAGAATCTGCAAATCGTCGGTAACAGAGGAGGGGCTGTCTTCCGGGGAGTTCCCGTTTTCCGGATCCTCGGCCGCAGGCGTCATGCATGTTATGACCTGATTCCCGGATTCTTCTGCCAGCCGGGCTGGAGAAGCGCATGCTTCGGTTATACCGAAAGATGCGGTAAACCGGAAGCATGACCCCTTCTTTTCTTCGCTTTCAACCCCGATTTCGCCGCCAAGGAGCTTTACCAGTTCTCTTGACAGGGTCAATCCAAGACCAAGTCCCTCATAATGCCGGGTGGACGATGTGTCGGCCTGAGTGAAGGTGTCGAATATTCCTGCGGACTTTTCCGGGGGGATGCCTATGCCTGTATCGGTTACCGAAAAGCGAAGGACAACGGCATCGGTTATCTTTTTTTCCACAGCTACGGAAAGTTTTATGGTTCCCTCCCGGGTAAATTTTACGGCATTCTCCGCCAGTATCGTCAATACCTGCCGGAGGATTTCCGGATCGCCGTAAAGGGAATCGGGCACATCATCCTCAAGATCCCAGGAGTAACCAAGTCCTTTTTCACAGCTCGAAGAGGAGATCGGCTCGGCAATACAGGAGAGGAGCAGGGAAAGCCTGAACGTCCTTTTTTCAGGCCGCATGGTACCCGATACAGTCTTTGAAAAGGTGAGAATGGTATCGGTCAGCTTCAGCAGCGAGGAGGTGCTTGAGCGGATTGTTTCGGCGAAATAGCGCTGTTTTTCATTGAGCGGGGTGTCGAGCAGGCAATGCGTCATGCCGACTATTCCGTTGAGGGGGGTTCGGATTTCGTGAGAAACATTGTTGAGAAATTCGCTTTTCAGGCGCTGTACCTCTTTGCTGCCCGTTGTTTTTTTTTGTTTACCGGAAGCAACGGTCCCGGACTTGTCGGGTTCCTGTAATGCCATAAAAAAGCAGCCTGATTTGATACAGCCTTTTCTTGGCTGATAACTGACGCTAAATATAAAAAATTCCGGTACTTTTTCCGGACGGGAGTCGTTCAGGCGGGGTTTGGCAGGGTGTGTAAGCAGGGGAGCTTTTCGATTGCCTTCCGGGAGTATCGTTATTGCGGATTTTTTTATTAGTTTTTGAACCGTAAGTGTTCGGAAAATGAACCTTTTACATGCTGATAACCTTTCATGCTTGTAATGAGTGCCGAGGTGTGTTCCTGATGCGGCAAGGGTAACGGCAAATCAAGTCCTGACTTCAGACAGGGACTATGGAAAAAACGTATGGGAATGGAGTTAACCAATATCTGGAAGGCGATTGTCGCCGAGGCGGCCAACGAGTGCGGCCGGGATCCCGAAATCAGCATTTTTCTCGAACAGCACATTCTGAGGTTTGACGATTTCGGTTCATCGCTTGCCATGCTGCTGTCGGTAAAGCTCGGTTCGAAACATTTCCCGCCGCTTGTACTGCAGGGGCTGTTCGAGGATTTTTACCGGCAGAGTCCGGAGCAGGTCGAGTATGCGCTCTATGATCTTGTGGCGACCCAGCAGCGCGATCCGGCTGCGGTACACTATTTCGAGATCATGCTCTTTCTGAAAGGATACCAGGCGCTTCAGGCATATCGCCTTGCGCACTGGCTCTGGAAGAACGGCAGAAAAACCATGGCATATTTCATCCAGAACCGGATATCGGAGGTGTTTGCCGTCGATATCCATCCTGCAGCAGTGATCGGCAAGGGGATTCTGCTCGACCATGCGACCAGTCTCGTGATCGGTGAAACAGCAGTTGTCGATGACAATGTATCACTCCTGCACGAGGTGACCCTTGGCGGCACGGGCAAGGAGACTGGTGACCGGCATCCGAAGGTTCATAAATCGGTGCTTATCGGGGCCGGAGCAAAGATTCTCGGCAATGTGGTGATCGGTGAGGGTTCGAAAGTAGGAGCCGGCAGTGTGGTGCTCGAGGATGTGCCTCCCCACTACACGGTTGCAGGCGTTCCTGCACAGATTGTAGGCAGAACCGAGGTCGCCGAGCCTTCCCGAGAAATGGACCAGAAGCTGACAAGCCGCGAAAAAAAAGGCCCGAACGGAGTTCAGGCCTGAAAGGCGCTTGCAACATGCAGGCGCCAGGCTTCAAGTCTGCTTTTGATCTCCTCCAGATGGTCGCCCCCGAGCTTTTCCAGCAATGCATTGGCGATTACCGGAGCTACGACGGCTTCAGCAACCACTCCTGCTGCCGGTACCGCGCAGGTGTCGCTCCGTTCGAAGCGGGAGAGTGTCGGCTGCAGGGTTTCAAGATCGAAGGAGTGCAGTGGTGAGACAAGCGAAGAGATCGGTTTCATGGCGGCCCTGAGATGCATGGTCTGGCCGTTCGACATGCTTCCTTCGAGGCCTCCCGCTCGGTTGCTTCTTCTTGAAAGCCCGTCAGCTGAGGAGAGGATGAATTCGTCATGCACCTGTGATCCCGGTTTCCGGGCGTTATCGAAAGCGTGGCCAATCTCGGCGCCCTTTATTGCCTGAATTGACAGAAGTGCCCCTATGAGCGCCGCATCGAGGCGCCGGTCGTACTGCACATAGCTGCCGAAACCCATCGGTACTCCGGTAATGAACAGCTCAACGATGCCTCCGAGTGTGTCCCCCTGCCTGCTGACCTCATCGATAGCCGCCATTGCGCCGGTTTCCGCACTTTTGTCGAGCATACGTACCGGGGACTGGTCGGCTTCCATGGAAAGTGATTCGGCTCCTTTGGCGAGGAGTTCTTCGACGGCCGGGCTGCAGGCTGTTTCGCAGGAACTTCCTATCGCCGATACGTAACTGCCGATTTCGATGCCGAGCGTTCTGAGAAAAACCCTGGAAAGGCTTCCTGCAGCAACCCTGGCTGCGGTTTCCCGTGCTGATGATCGTTCGATAACAGGTCTGATATCGTCAAATCCGTATTTGATTCTTCCGGCAAGGTCGGCATGACCGGGCCTTGGAACGGTTATTCTGGCAACCTCTTCGGCAGGTTTTTCGAACTGCGCCATGGTGGCGGTCCAGTTCTGCCAGTCACGGTTTCTGATGAGCAGGGTTACGGGTGAACCGATGGTTTTGCCGAACCGGATGCCGGAAAGCACTTCAGCCTTATCACTCTCTATTTTCATTCTCCCGCCGCGGCCATACCCCTGCTGCCGACGCAGCAGCTGGGTATCGATATCGTTCTGCGTAACGGGTACCCCCGCCGGAAGTCCCTCCACAATTGCCGTAAGGGCTGGTCCGTGTGATTCTCCTGCTGTAATGTATCGTATCATGACTGTAAGTAGTAAAAAGGCCCGGCTATACTGGGCAGCCGGGCTTCCTGATAGAGATGTCGCCGGTAATCCGTCCTGTCGAGAGGCTTCAGCGAAGCCTTTTTGCCGCCTCTTTGGCGTAGTAGGTAAAGATCATGTCGCCGCCTGCACGTTTCATGCAGAGCAGTGACTCCATCATCACCCGTTCTTCATCGATCCATCCACGTTCCGCAGCAGCCTTGACCATGGCGTACTCTCCGGAAACATGGTAGATAGCGACAGGAACATCGAAACGCTCTTTGGTGCGGTAAACGATGTCAAGGTAGGCAAGACCGGGTTTTACCATCACGATATCGGCGCCTTCCATGATGTCGAGCTCTATCTCTTTCATGGCTTCGTCGGTATTTCCCGGATTCATCTGGTAGGTGCTCTTGTCTCCGAACTGTGGCGCCGAATGCAGGGCGTCGCGGAACGGGCCGTAAAAGCTCGATGCATATTTGGCTGCATAGGAAAGAATGCCGACATCGGAAAATCCTGCATCGTCAAGGGATTCGCGGATAGCTCCGATACGGCCGTCCATCATGTCGCTGGGAGAAACGAAGTCCGCTCCGGCATTGGCGTGTGAAGCCGCCATTTTGCAGAGCACCTCTACGGTTTCGTCGTTGAGGATGATCCCGTCCCGGACCAGACCGTCGTGCCCGAACGGAGTGAATGGGTCGAGTGCGACATCCGTCATGATGCAGAGGTCGGGGAGCTTTGCCTTGATGGCCCGTATTGCTTCCTGGATGATTCCTTTATCATTGTATGATTCGCTGCCGTCTTCGGTTTTCTTTTCAGGAATGCCGAAAAGATCTATGCACTGGATGCCCAGATCCCAGAGTTCCTGGCACTCCTTGACCGCATTGTCGATCGAGTAACGGAAGCTGCCGGGCATGGACTGCACCTCTTCCACAACATTGGTGCCGGGACAGACGAACAGCGGAAAAACAAGATCGTTTACCGTCAGGGTACGTTCCTGTACGAGGTTTCTGATAGCCGCAGATTTACGAAGCCTTCTTGGGCGGTGAACAATATTGAGGAGATCGAGCTGGCTCATGGTCTGTGTCAGGTTTGGATTGAAAAAGCTTTAAAATACGAAAAGCCGAGAACTTCAGGAAAGGACGCAGAGGAAAAAACCAGGTAAATTCTTCTGCAGGAGCGCTGTTCTTTGCTCCATGAATCGCTATATTTTTTTAAACCATTATTATAGACGCGAGCCGTTTTTTTTGATCGAATCCCTATCGCAACGGCAGTGTTCAATTATTCTTTTTTTTTCACTCAAATGCAACAAGTAAACAGGTAATGAATACCCCTATGAATAACTCAGTACAAGAATCTCTTTCCGGGAATGGCCAGCTGCTTCAGTTCAGGCCGATGCTCAAGGGCCGTCCCTCGCTGCTTCATATCGAACGTAAAAAAAGAAAACATGCGTTTTTAACCGACCATCCCGGACTGAAGCCCTATACGCTTGTTTTTGAAGACGACGAGCTTCCCGCCGAGAGCTCCGGAGTGCAGGCTGTCAGGGTCTCTTCCCTGGAGGAGGTCGCGGGTTATCAGTTTCTTCTTGGTCGGTCGTGTGAAATGTACCTTTCGAGTACCTATGCGAGTGAACATCCCGATATTTCAGGCAAACTGCAGCTGATCGGCACCATCAAATCCAGAAGGCAAACTTCGCTGCTGAACGTGGAAACCGCGTCGGCACTGATCAGAAAGCTGCCCATGAACCTCCGGGGGCTTCTCCAGAGCCCTCTTGCCGTCTCAGACGGCGAACTGCTTCCCGGAGCTCTCGATATCCGCTGTATTCACAAGAAAACCGAAAAAAACTCTCTGCTTTCGATCCCGTGGGAGGACGGAAGATTTCTGTATTTCAATATGTTTGACGGCATCGACGAGTTCCGGTTCGATCATGAATCCGATCATGTTCAGGGTATGCTTATTCTTGAAGCGATGCGGCAGGCCGCCATCGCAACTACCCATATCACCGGGAAATTGCCTCTTGAGGGCGGCATGACACTGCTCTCCTACGATACCCGTTTTTACAATTACATCGAATCGACTTCACCGGTTATTCTCAGAGCCTACAGTGATTTCACCTGGGCCGGAGAGACCGATGAACGTGCTTCGTATGCAATCTGTCAGATTTTTCAGTGGGGAAAACTCTGCGCCGAAGCCTCTCTGAAAGCCTGTGTATTCATGAGCAAGGAGGGCTATGCCTCTCACC
Organism: Chlorobium sp.; assembly: GCF_049593655.1. NCBI lineage: Bacteria > Pseudomonadati > Chlorobiota > Chlorobiia > Chlorobiales > Chlorobiaceae > Chlorobium > Chlorobium sp. The sequence goes on along the minus strand of NZ_JBAWHG010000067.1, from coordinate 2,068 downwards.
GCATAAGGTCCGGCAGAATCGGCACAAGAATCAAACGTCAGTTCGATGCAAAAGTCGACCTCTTCCAGCGGGGAGGTGTGCTTCAATGAGGAGGGTTGCTGTTATCGGGGGCGGTATTTCGGGTATCGCAACGACTTTCTACCTCAATAAAGCCGGTGTTCCGGTTGACCTTTACGAGTCGGCTCCTGCAATTGGCGGCAGAATCGGCAGTGAGCGTATGGGCGGGCGCTGGCTTGATTTCGGTGGCAAGAATATCGGCAGAAAATACCGCCGGTTCCGCGAATTTGTGCGCGATACCGGCGATTTTCCGTTCGAATATTTCGGCTTCAACACCTCGCAGGTCATTGATGGAAAGGTGGTGAGCCTCACCAAGGAGGGCCGGCAGCTTTCAAATCTTTTCGGATTCCTGAAACTGGCTGGCCCGAAGGGCGTTTCGATGCTGTATCCCTGGGTGAGGGCGATTATGAAGGACAATGCGCAGGGGATGCTTCGCACCTCTTTTTTCAACGATATCGCAGGGAGGTTCGATCATGTTTCTCTTGCAGATTACTTTCCCCGTCGATGTGCCAATCATCTTATCCGCCCCGTAACGGTGAGAATGAACGGCGCTGAACCCGATGAGTGCTATCCGGGAAATTTCGGGTCGAATCTGGCGCTTGTTCTCGACAGCTACGAGCAGCTCAAGGGGGGCATGCATCAGCTTCTGGAGGCTTTCGCCGATGGCCGGTCCGGGGACCTCAGCATCAGGACAGGCCACCGGGTGGAGCGCCTCGACCGATGTGATTCGGGACGGGGAGTTACCGTCGCGTATACCTGCAATGGTCAGGGAGGTTCGATCACCTATGGCCGGGTGATCTCGGCGCTTCCGGCAGTACAGCTTTCGGCGCTGCTCGGTGGTTCCCTCCCCGAGGCGGTGGAGATACTCGATCGAGTCAGATACTATCCGGTCTCGGTCGCCATTGCGGCATATCGCGACAATGTTTTCCCCAAAGAGCAGCGTGCGATGGTTTTCGACAGCACTTCACCCCTGAGCAATGCCGGCGCCTACGGCATTCATGACCTCGATCTTGTCCGCTACACGTTCAGCGGCAAAGCGGCCAGAGTGCAAATAAATCCTGAATCGAAAGCCGAAGATGTTATATTGCAGGCGGAAAAAAAAGTATTGCCATTCTTTTCTATCGCGGGGAATATCCGCACATCCATGATTTACAAGTATCTTTCTCCGGGGTTATGTGCCTATTCGCCGTTCCATCACAAGCTTTTTTCCGAATTGCAGCAAAGTCTCGCTTCATTTTCCGGTCTTTATGTAACCGGTGATTTTCGCCGGGGAGCCTCGATCGAGGCGTGTTTCGCGGCAGCCGAAGAAACCGTAAAACATCTCATGACAGGAGAGTTGTTCTGATGATCCGCGCTTACCTCAGAAAGGCATTCGAAGAGGGGACGATGATATCGGATTTCAATCTTCGCTCCGCGGCGCTTCTCGGGGCTCCGGCCCATTTTTTGTTCTTTTTTCTGTTCAAGTACGGGTTCCATCTTCCCTATGAGAATTTTTATCTGCGCATGGCGGCAACCCTGCTCTCCATTTCAGTGGTTTTCCGCAACCGGCTCCCTGCAAAGTTAAAAGCGTTTTTCCCCTATTACTGGCATTTCACCATCATCAGTGTGCTGCCGTTTATTTTTACGGTCAACCTGCTCATGAATAATTTTCATGAGTTATGGCTGTACTGGGAAATATTCATGCTGTTCATTCTCATTACCTTCGTGCCGAACTGGCTCATTTTCGCCATCGATCTCTTTATCGGTGTTGCTTCGGCACTGCTGTTTTTTGTTCTTGCATCTCCGGGATTTGCACTGGATCCCGAGTTCAATATTCCGTTATACGCCATCGTCATCTTTTTTACCATTGTTGCCGGTTACATGTTCAGCTACAGTAACCGCAAGGGCCAGCTGGCCCAGGAAAAAAACTCGGCGCTTCAGGCGCTTGCCGTCGGCATTGCGCATGAGATGCGCAACCCGCTTGGGCAGGTGCGCTACAATCTCGACGCGATCCAGGATGAGTTGCCGGCAT
>NZ_JBAWHG010000066.1:0-56385 GCF_049593655.1 Chlorobium sp. | reverse complement strand
ACCAATACCACCGCCATACAGACCGGCAAGGCGGATTTGTGCATTATACCGGATCTTTCGGCATTCAGTCTGGTTGATACGTCCAGGGTATCCGATATTATGGATATCGGATACCGTGATGCGTATTCCGCCCTCAGCGTGTGGCTCGAGCAGGCAAATGCAGGAGGGAAGCTTGATTAAAAACCCGCAATGGGTTAATTTGACGGTAAGATCGGGTATTCGGCCTGTTCACTCCCCCAACCATGAAAAAAGCGAGTCGATAATGAAAAAACTACTTTCAGCAACAGCGTGCGGGCTTCTGGCTCTGATTTGCTCAGGTCCTGCGGCAAACGCCGCGACGCCCTATATAAGCGGTTCTGCCGGCATTCCCCTGCTGAATGATTCCGAAATCACAATCGAGGGTGATCATGTCGGCGACTGGAGCTACGATACCGGTTATGCCCTTACGGCGGCAATCGGACTCGACAGCGGGAAATACCGCGTGGAGGCGGAGGTGGGCTATCAGGAAAACGACCTTGAGGGTTTCGCTCAAAAGGTGTCGATGATGACCTATCTGGGGAATGGCTATCTGGATTTCGAACTCCCTGCGGCAGGCATAAAACCATTTGTTTCGGTTGGTCTCGGTTTCGCCACGGTTGAATGGAGCGACGGCATCACGCCCATCGACGATACGGTGTTCGCCTGGCAGATCGGTGCGGGAGTAGGGTTCAGTGTTGCTCCGAAAGTGACGATCGATGCGAAATACCGGTATTTTGCCACCTCCAATCCCGAACTTGCCGATGATGAGGAGTACAGTATCGCTTCCCACAATTTCGCGCTCGGCATGAGAATAGGATTCTGAGGAGGGTTATGACTGGTGTTTCGGGAGCCGTCGGTCTGAAAAGTTCTTGAAAAAATCGTTCGGGAATTGTAGCTTTGCTTTTTAAAGATTGTTTTCCGGGCCGGCGCTTGCTTCACCTGTTCTGCTGGAGAATATCATGACCATGATGTTTCGGGGGTTGATTTTTCTCTTTTCGCCCTTTTTTTTTCTTGCTTCACCGGTTCTTGCCGCTACACCCTATGTCGGCGGTTCAAAAGGTTTTGCTTTTCCAAACGGGGAAAAAATCTCCATAAACGGCAGTTGTCTCGGCGATCCGCAGTACGATACCGGTGCGGCGTTCAGCGGTGTTTTCGGTAAGGATTATGACGGTTACCGGCTGGGAGGCGAGGTAGCCTATCAGAAAAATGAAATCGATAATCTCGGCAGCGATGTTTCTGTTTTTTCGGTCATTGCCAACGGGTATCTCAATTGCCGGCTTGAACAGCATAAAGTCACACCCTTTCTCAGTGCCGGATTGAGCTATGCAAAAGTAAGCGTGGATGCTCTTGGAGCGCGCGGCAGCGACGGCGTCGTGACCCTTCAGCTTGGCGCGGGTGTTGGCTTTCAGGTTTCAAGTGGTGTTACCATAGACGCGAAGTACCGGTACTTCGCGGGAGTCGATCCGGGCATCGAGCTCGGTTCCCGTAATATTGAAATGGATATCGACAACCACAATTTTTTGTTCGGCCTCAGGGCCGGTTTCTGACCATATTTTTTTCGCGTGCTTTTCCCGTCGCCGAGCTCCGATAAGGGGAGTCTCTTTTTTTAATGCCCGGCCTGAATTCCTTGTTGTTTTCAATAAACCAAACAGGAGATGTTTCATGCCTATACGCAGATTGAGAGAGTTTCTCGACAGCCACGATATAAAGTATTTCGTGGTGAGCCACTCTCCGGCCTATACGGCCCAGGAGGTTGCCGCATCGGCTCATGTCCCCGGCAAAGAGCTCGCCAAAACCGTTATGGTGACCATAGAAGGCAAGCTGGCCATGGCGGTACTTCCCGCCTCGAAGCAGCTCGATCTTGAGCGGTTCAGGTCGATTGCCGGTACGAGGGATGCCGGGCTTGCAGGAGAGCAGGAGTTTGCATTTCTTTTCCCCGAATGCGAAACCGGCGCCATGCCGCCTTTCGGCAACCTTTACGGGCTGGATGTGTATGTTGCCGAAGAACTTGAAGAAGATGATGATATTGCCTTCAATGCAGGCTCCCACACCGAACTGGTCAGGCTGGCATACAGGGATTTCAAGAGACTTGTCAATCCTGTTGTTGCTGCATTGACCCTGAAGTAATATGCTTCGGGTAACGGCATGATGGTTTTTCGTGTGGAAATGTTACTTTAGCTTTTTTACTGCCGGCCGACGTGCTGTCCAGAACAGCGTGCCGGAGTGATTCCAGGGAAACTGCCATTATCCGTTATTCCGGGATTCCATGAAGATTGCCTTATACGCGGGTACGTATGTCAAAGACAAGGACGGAGCGGTGCGGTCCATCTATCAGCTTGTCGCCTCGTTCAGGAAAAACGGTCATGAGGTTGTGGTCTGGTCGTCCGATGTATCTGAACAGGATAATCACGGCAGTCTGAAAGTCTATCGTCTTCCTTCGGTTCCCATTCCTCTCTATCCCGATTACAGGCTTGGTTTTTTTGGATCTGTAACCGGCAAACAGCTCGATGCCTTTGCTCCGGATATCGTGCATATATCGACACCGGATATTGTCGGACGAAAATTTCTTCTTTACGCAAAGAAGAGAAAACTTCCGGCGACATCGGTTTATCATACCGATTTCCCCTCTTACCTCAGCTACTACAGGCTGGGATTTGCCCTCAAGCCGGTATGGAAATACCTGAGGTGGTTCTACAATACCTGTGATCTCGTATTTGCTCCCAATGAGGTTGTACTGGGCAATCTTAAAGACCGGGGGATCCGCAATCTCGCAATCTGGTCGAGGGGCATCGACCGGAATCTTTTCGACCCGTCCCGTCGTTCCGGGCCGCTTCGCGAAGAGTGGAACGCCGCCGGGCGGACGGTTTTTGTCTATGCCGGACGTTTTGTGCTCTACAAGGATATCGAGGTGGTCATGAGTGTCTATGAGCGCTTCGTGGCCGAAGGGTTTGAGCAGAGGGTGCGTTTTGTCATGATCGGTTCCGGACCGGAAGAGGCCGAGATGCGCCGACGGATGCCCGAAGCGGTTTTTACGGGATATCTGACGGGGACAGCCCTTCCGGAGGCTTATGCGAGCGGGGATGTTTTTCTGTTTCCCTCGACTACCGAAGCGTTCGGCAACGTCGTGCTCGAGGCTTTGGCCTCCGGTTTGCCGGCGGTAGTTTCGGATATCGGAGGCTGTATGGAGCTGGTCGCCAATTCGGAGGCCGGACTGGTTGCAAAAGCCGGCGATATCGACCAGTTTTACCGGCATTGCCTCACCCTGATCGATGACCGTGAGACATTTGCCGCAATGCGTGAAAAAGGGCTCCGCTTTGCAGACGGAAAATCATGGGATGCGGTCAATGGCGCCCTGATTGACCGCTATATCGGGCTGACAGCCAAAAAGCCCGGCTGAATCGGCAGGTTTCGACCGGGAGCGGATCCGTCGTCGCCCGCCGTCCTGTTTTTTTGCTCATCCGGCTCGAGGAACTTTTGATGCCGGCAATTCCTTCTGAAAAGGGAGTGCCCGGATTCTCTTCAGAAAACCTTTCAGTGCAATGAACACCAAACGTACATCGGAAGCATTCATTCTCGGCGCTTTTCTCTGTGCCGGTCTTGTGCTGGCCGGATATCTTGTTTCTTCCGGCTTTGTAACGCTCAAGGCACTCGAACGCTCCGTTTCGGTAAAAGGACTGTCCGAAAAAGAGGTCCCGGCAGATATTGCCATATGGCCGATCAAATTCGAGGTGGCCGCTGACGATCTGGGAGCGCTGGTAAGCGGTATAGAGGAGAAAAACAGGGTGGTTTACGATTTTCTGATTTCCAGCGGTTTCGATGCAAAAGATATTTCGGTTTCGGCGCCTGCAATCATTGACCGCCAGGCTCAGGGATATGGGGATGCGAACAGGTTCACCTTCCGGTATGCCGGCAGCTCAACGGTAAGCGTCTATACCGGCAATGTCGCTCTGGTGCGCAAAACCATCAGGAAACTTGTCGATCTCGGCAAACTTGGCGTGGCGGTTTCAGGTGAAAATTATGACGCCAAAACCGAGTTTATCTATACCGGACTTAACCGCCTGAAGCCCTCCATGATCGAGGAAGCGACCAATAACGCACGTGCTGTGGCCGAGAAATTCGCCAGCGATTCAAAAAGCCGGCTGGGAAAGATAAAAAGCGCCAGCCAGGGTCAGTTCACCATAGAGGATCGCGACAGCAATACTCCTCATATCAAGAAAATAAGGGTGGTGTCCACGCTCGAATACTATCTGACCGACTGATTGCATGGAGGCAAATCTCCTGTCCGTCGAAAAGCCCATTTTTCCCGGTCCGCATGCCGGCTTGAACGCTGCCGCCGGCATGCATGTGTTTTTACCGTTCCCAGCGTGCCGTAATGCTCTGTTCGCCATCACCATAACGCAGGACGAGATTTCCCTTGAAGGCTTTCGATAAGGCCTCTCCGATTCTGCGTGCGACATGAATTCCCGTTGTCGTCACTTTTGCTGAGCTTCCGTTATCCGTAACAGTCATGATTCTTTCGAGCGGGTGGAGGTTTTTTTCCTGGTTTTCAGTATTGCGGACAAGATTGATGATCTCTTCTTTATGGCTGACGAGGAAGCTCCCTTTCAGTTCGATTTCACCTGCGGGACAGTTGTCGGCTGTCCTTCGGCATGCAGGGCAGACAACCTCGGCGGCATGTTTGTCCGTATCCAGCCATTGCCATCTTCCGTTTGCAAAAACGCAGCCACAGACGGGGCATTTTGCCGGTTCGGAATGTTTCTGATTTTCCCTGTATACATCATGCCGTTTTTCCTTCAGAAAACGGTCCTTTCTTGCAAAAGATGATCCTGACATGAGTTTTCCTCCATGGTTGTTGTTGATGAAGGCAGGTGCTCAGCAGCTCGAGAAAAACGGCGGGCGCCATTTTAACCCGTAAGTTTCATAACACCCCGTTTTTCTAAAATGTTGAGGTGCCGTGATGAAATTTTGAGCGGGAAAGTTATTGTTTCCCCTTTGGAAGGGTGCTTGTTATTTTTATGCAGGCTTCGGGTAATGTTGAGAAGTGTTGTATAATTGAAGGGTAAAGCCGATCTTGAATCAGTCGGTAACAACAGCTAAAAACAATAAGGAAAAATGACCCCCAGAGATGTGTTCAAGCTTGAGGAGCTTCTTGTGAGGCTGCAGAACGATGATGAAATCATACGTATAATCCTCAGGCAGTTTATCAGCGATACCCCGCGGCAGATCGCCGAAATGCAGGTTTCAGTTTCCGCCTGCGACCATGAGGCGGTTCGCATACTTGCCCATACCATTAAAGGGGCAGCGGCTACGGTTGCCGGAAATGAACTGAGTTTTCTGGCTTCTGCAATCGAGCAGGCGGCAAAGTCCGGTAAGATGGAAAAGGCCGGAGGTCCGCTGAGGGATTTGCCGAATGCCTTCAGCCGTTTTCTTCAGGAGGTGATACGCACCGGTTTTTATTCGGGTGCCACCAGCGACAATTTTCAGGAAAAATCGCAGTGAATACGGCTTTTATCGGTCTCGGAAAGATGGGGCTCAACATGGTCGAGCATCTGCTCGAACTGGGCGAAAAGGTTGCGGTTTATGATCTTTCGAGCGACGTTGTCGAGGCGCTTGCCCTGAAAGGGGCTGAGCCGGCATATTCCCTGGAACAGCTTGTCCGTACCGTACAGCATCCACGTGTAGTATGGCTGATGGTCCCGGCAGGAAATCCCGTTGACGAGGTGCTGGCTTCGCTTATGCCTTATCTCGATCGGGGGGATATTGTCGTTGATGGAGGAAATTCGCACTATGCCGATTCGGTACAGAGGGCCGTCCGTCTGCTTGAGCAGGGGATCCGTTTTCTTGATGCCGGAACCAGCGGAGGACTCGAAGGCGCACGGCACGGCGCATGCATCATGGTGGGCGGCGATCGCGATGCATACATCGCCATTGAACCGCTGCTTGAAGCGCTCTGTGTTCCGGGCGGTTACGGATATATGGGCCGGTCGGGATCGGGGCACTACGTGAAGATGGTGCATAACGGCATCGAGTACGGTATGATGCAGGCCATGGGGGAGGGTTTCGATCTGCTCGAATCGAGTGGTTTCGAGCTCGACCATGCCGAAGTTGCCCGCGTATGGTCGAACGGTTCGGTAATCAGGGGATGGCTCATGGATCTTGCCGCAAGGGCTTTCGAAAAGGATGGAAAACTCGGCTATCTGGCCGGGAACATTGCCGATTCGGGAGAGGGCCGCTGGAGCGTGGAGGCTGCACTCCGGCAGCAGGTTTCGATACCGGTGATTTCCGCCTCGCTTTTCAGACGATACCGGTCTCGCAGCGAAAATAATTTTTCCGATAAGGTTGTAGCCGCCCTTCGCCACGAATTCGGCGGGCACGGTTTCACGTCCGAACGGTAACCGGGAGCGGGATATGCATGCAGATAGGGTTGATTTTACCATTGTGCTGTTCGGCGCCAGCAGCGATCTTGCGGCGCGCAAGCTCTATCCTTCGCTCTATCAGCTTGCCCGCTGGGGGCAGCTGACAGGTGAATACCGCATCATCGGAGTCGGCCGCAACGACCTCTCCCACGAGGAGTACCGGTTACAGGTCGCCGAAAAAATACGTTCCTTTTCGCCTGGCGCAATCGACGACGAGACTCATTTTGCCGGGTTTACCGGCAGGCTGTTTTATGTGATGGCGGACATCGAGCACATCGAGGGTTACTTCAGGCTCCGGAATGAGATCATGTATGCTGAAGGGAAGCCCGGCGTTTGCAGCCATCTGCTGTTTTATCTTTCAACACCTCCGGATCTTGCCCCGCACATTGTCCGCAATCTCCACCAGGCCGGGCTTGGCGGCAAAGAGATGAGCTGCAGCGGGTGGAGGAAAATCGTCGTGGAGAAGCCGTACGGCAGCGACCTGAAAACGGCAGGTGAGCTCAATGCCGTGATCGGTTCCGCATTCAACGAAGACCAGATTTTCCGCATAGACCACTATCTCGGCAAGGAGACCGTCCAGAATATTCTTGTGTTCAGGTTTTCCAACGGCATATTCGAACCGCTCTGGAACCGCCACCACATCGCAGGCATAGAGATTACCATCGCGGAGAATTTCGGTATACGCGACCGGGGAGCTTTTTATGAGCATGCCGGACTGCTCAGGGACATTATCCAGAACCATGGCCTGCAGCTGCTCGCCTCCGTTGCCATGGAGCCTCCTGTGGATCTCTCCGCTGATGCCGTGCGTGATGAAAAGACCAAAGTGCTCCGCTCGATCCGCCTCGTTACTCCCGAAACGGTTGACCGGTCGGTAGTTCTCGGGCAATATGAAGGTTACCGGAAGGAAAAACAGGTTGATCCCGATTCCAGAACCGAGACGTTTGCGGCAGTGCGGTTTTTTGTCGATAACTGGCGATGGAAAGGCGTTCCTTTTCTGATCAGGGCGGGAAAGATGCTGGCCGAAACCGTTACCGAAATTGTCATAACCTTTGCCTGTCCGCCGCAGAATTTTTTCGGTCCCGCCGAAAGCTGCAGTTATACGGCCAATCAGGTGATTCTGCGGATTCAGCCGGAAGAGACCATTGCCATACGTTTCGGGGTGAAACGTCCCGGTGAATTGGTCATTACCGATCCGGTCTACATGAAATTCGACTATCGCGATACCTTCTCCCAACCGGGAATGACCCCTTATCACCGTCTGCTGCTCGATGCACTCGACGGCAATCAGATGAATTTCATCCGTCAGGACAGTGTGGAATACTCCTGGGCAATTATCGATGCCATACGGGAGTGCATGGCAGACCGGATGCCGGAAGTTTATTCTGCCGGTTCATGGGGGCCGCCCGCAGCCGGCGAACTCAAGGGATCGATATAAACCAGAAAAGCCTGCCGCTGAGAGGTTTTACCATTCCTGCTGGCAGGGATGAAGGGGCTTTGCCGGCTCTGATTGTTTCTGCAAGAGCCGCCCGTTTTTCTCCCGCGGTAAAAAACAGGATGCTTTCTGCGTGGTTGATGAGTGGCAGGGTCATGGTCAGACGCGGAACCCTTGGGTTTGCCTGCGGAGCTTTCACCGCAACGACGAGGCTGTGCGATTCGTTCAGGGTTCCGGGATCGTCCGGGAAGAGCGAAGCGGTATGGCCGTCTTCGCCGAGACCGAGAACCATGAGGTCGAAAGCAGGGATGTTCCGGCTTGTTCCGGTATCCACGCAGCCTGAAACGGTCCGGATGGTTTTCTCGTATGCTCTGGCAGACTCCTCCGGGGTCCGTCCGTTGCATGGCATCCTGAATACCCGGTTTTCTGCAATTCCCGGTGCGCCGAGCAGTGTTTCCTTCGCCATGCGGTAGTTGCTGTCCGGGTGATCGGGCGGAACGCACCGTTCATCTCCCCAGAAAATCAGGGTTTTCTGCCAGGGCATGCGGATCAGGCCATCCAGCATGGTTTCGCCATATTCCGGCTTCTGAAAGGCCGGGACCTGAATGCCGTGAAGCTTCATCAGTTGAGCGTCTACGCCAGCGGCAAGTTTTCGGTAGAGCGTTCGGGGCGAGCGGCCTCCAGAGAGTACGAACGTGAATCTGCCCCGGGAGGCGACCGCCTGCCAGGCTTTGCTGACAATGAGTGCCGCGGCATGCCCGGTGACTTCGGGTTCGCTTCCGGCAACGAAAGATGCGGGTGTGTTCATGATTTTTCTCCTCAACCTGAAAATACGCTATATCCTGTTCTGACTCCTGATCTTTTGTCATCGTTGACGGGAGCGCTATCTTGGACGTATGGTTATTTTATGCAATAAACGAATCAGTTCATGCCTCTTGACGACGGGTACGGGGTGCTTGCCGGAACACTGCACAGTTATGCATGCGATCACGCTCACCGTGACGGCGAATATTACCATTGCACCCTGAACGTCAAGGCGGGTCCGTTCATTTACCGCTGCCCGGTTGACCTTGACAGTAAAAAAACATCCGACGGTTTCCAGTGGCGGGTTGTCGAGCTTGGCAGAACCTCGCTCAAAGGCGTTGCGGGTTTCAGGGACGGATGGCATTCCCTTCGTTCAGATAACCGTTCCGGAGCACTTGACTACTACCGTTCGGAAGAACTGCAGCCATCCGGTGCATGTGTTTCCGTTGCAGGGCAGCCTGTCGAAAAGAGTGCAAATGACGACGGATCGGACTGCGCTCCATGGCGGTTCGGAACCGGTAATGCGGCTTTTCGCGATCTTGAGCCCCTCCTGAAACATGCCCGACGAATCTATGTATTCGGCGAATCCTTCAGAAACGGCAAAGGGGTGCATAATATTCACCAGAACCAGGGCGACCCGCCCGGAAGCCGATGGTACAGGGAGAACGGTTCATGGCAGGATGGCGGCGTCGTTGCCGAGCGGTGGAACCATACGATGGCTGCATTTCTCTGCAAATTCAAGAGCCAGGGGTTTCTCTTGGACGCAGAGCCCTCGCTTTCAGGGTCTGCCGGTTCAGCGGTAACCGGTTCACACAGGGACCGTTCGTCTCGAAAAGCCCGGTTATCGAATGGCCTGAAGCCGGAACCAGGGGGTGATGGGACGTGACGTTTTTTTTACATAAAGGTTACCCTTTACGGTTGCGGTATGTTCATGCCTTGTGTAACTTGGGTGAAAAAGAATGCAGGTGTTTCGTTGCGCTACCGGATGCTTCAGGGGCCATATCTGCCGGTTTAATCTGACCTTCGGTATGTTTCGGGAACCGCATTTTCAATTTCAACTACTATATGGAGAAAACCATGGCTGCTTTTGATTACGGACAAAAAGTCGATCCGCAGCTTTTTGACAGACACCTCAGTGCAGCCCTCACGATCGATGTGCAGGACTATATCAGGAAAGGCTGGGAAATGTTCAGGGAGCATATCGGGGAGTTTGTCGGCTTTACGCTGATTATTTTCGTTGTTTCAGCACTCAGCTCGAAATTCGATTTTGCCGGTTCTCTTGTTTTTTCGGCGCTTGCGGCGCCTTTTTATGCAGGATACGGGATCGCCGCTTTCCGGCTTGCAAGCGGCCAGACTTTTCAGTTCGGCGATTTTTTCAAGGGGTTCAACTATTTCCTTCCTCTTTTTCTTGCCGGTCTTGCAAGCGGACTTCTGGTGAGCATCGGTTTCGTGCTGCTGATAATTCCCGGCATCTACCTTGCCGTCGGGTACATGTTTGCCACATTTCTCATTGTCGATTATCGCATGGAGTTCTGGGAGGCCATGGAGACGAGCCGCAAAATCATCACCAAAAACTGGTTCGCATTTTTCGGTTTCGCTTTCGCACTGTTTGCCCTGAACCTCCTTGGCGCGCTTGCTCTCGGCGTAGGGCTTCTGGTAAGCGTTCCGGTAACTTCCTGTGCTGCGGCGATAGCCTACAAGGAGATTATTGGCCTCTACTCCAGCGAGTGGTAAGAAAGTTCTCCGGCAGCAAGCGAGCGCAGGTTTTCCGGGGGAAGATCGTCACAAGAGTTATTGCGTAATCCAAACGGAGACAGACCATATGAAACCCTTCAGGCTGCTTTTTTTTGCGTTCTTCAGTTTTGTCCTTTTTTCGGCGTTCTCTGTGGATGTTCTTGCCGAAGAGAACCAGATTGTCGTCGGGGCATCGGGCAAGGTTTCGGTGAAGCCCGACATGGCGGAGTTCGGGGCACTGGTGAAATCCGAAGCCAAGACCGCCGACCAGGCGGCCGCACGTACCGCCGAGAAGTACCGTGCTGTGCAGCAGGCTCTCCGGCAGGCGGGAATACCTGCCGAAGATGCTCCAACCGCCAGTTTTACTGTTTCTCCCCAGTGGGAATGGGATCAGTCACAGGGAAAGAACGTCCTGAATGGCTATTCGGCGCGTCATCTCGTCATGGTCAAGGTCCGGAATCTTTCGCTTACCGGTAAAGCTGTCGATGCGGCCGTAAAGGCGGGAGCTGACGAAGTGCAGCAGATCACTTTCAGTTCGAGCCGGTATGATGCCCTGCGTCGTCAGGCACTTGCCGCTGCGGTTGCAAACGCGCGCGGGGATGCTGAAATCATGGCAAAAGCTGCGGGCGGACGTCTTGGAGGGGTGATCGAGCTGAGCGTCGGTCAGCCGATGTACAGGCCCTCTCCGGCAATGGATGTCATGGCCATGAAAGCGGCAGCTCCCGAAGCTGCTCCGACCGAAATCGCTCCTTCCGATGAGGATATTGTTGTCAATGTGAGCTCCCGGTGGCGTTTTCTTGGTGCTTCGACCCGCTGAACAGGAGGTAGCCTTTATTGCTCCCTCCGGTGGAGGTGCAGATGAAAAAGCAGATACTTGACCGTTATGAAAAGAGTTCCGCCGGCAGCCTCATCATCGATGTTGCCGCCAGGCGCGTTGAGGATCTCTACGAGAATTTCGATAAAAATGCGCCCTATCACCGCAAGGATCTCGACGGGGATCTCGTGGCCTATATTACCGGATGTGTCCGCGAAATAGGACCGAGAGATTTCGTTGTGAGGTTCTCGATAGAGCATGCGCTTTCGGATGAGCTCATGGCGATGGTGCGTGACGGCATGCACGCCTTTTTCATGTATCAGAAAGAGCTGGAATACATCGCCATGAAAAAAATGGTGAGAACATCGTCTTTTCTTCTGGTAACAGGAGTTCTCATTCTCGGCGTTTCTCTCCGGGTGAACCATCTTTTGGCCTTGTCCGGAACCGTCTCTTTTCTGAACAGGTTTTTTGCTGAAGGCCTTACCATCGTCGCCTGGGTTTCCATCTGGGAGGGGTTGGCCACCTTTCTGCTGAACTGGGCCCCCTATCTGTTTCGTACCCGCCTTTTTCAGCGAATCGCCCAGGCTCCCGTACTTTTCCGGTTTGCGGGAGAGCGTACCGAAAGCGTAACCTGAAAGGCATCCCAGGGCGCCTCTGGTTGGAGCGTAAAGAAAAAAAGCCTATCTTTCGGCTTGTTTTATGATTTGTATATATGATTGATGCGTACCGGATTCCGGCGTTGCCTGGCTTGTTGCGGCAGTGCATCCGCTTTCAATGTTACGGCGTCAGAAGGGCTGAACCATGCGTTCTGCATACTGATACCGGTTCCGGTTTTGTGCCGTGTCCAGTTACATGTTAATGAGCCGTTCGCCCGGCAGGGTACGGCATCAAACTACAGTGAGGTTGCTTATGATCCGTCTGATCGTGATGCTTTTTTTTATGCTTGCGGTGCTTCCCGCACAGGGCCATGCTTTCTCTTTCCAGCCGAATTCGCCTCGTAAACAGGTTTCCACTCTCTCCCGCTTTTCCGAACTCAGAAACAAGATCGACCAAAAGGTTCTCAATATGGCTCTGGCCGGGTATTACTCCCTTAAAGAGCAGGGCAAGGTCAGCCGCGACGGCATTCTGACCGTGATCGATTTCAATAAGCCTTCGGTCGATGAGAGGCTTTTCGTGATCGATATCAACCGCGGCAGGCTGCTTTATTCCGGTCTGGTCGCCCATGGCAGCGGCAGCGGCGATAACTTCGCCTACAGTTTTTCAAACGCGCCCGGTTCGCATAAAAGCAGCCTGGGATTCTATACCACGGGAACGACCTATGACGGCAAGCACGGTTATTCCCTGAGACTTCAGGGTATGGAACCCGGAATAAACGATATGGCGGAATCGAGAAGCATTGTCATCCATGGGGCCGACTACGTTTCATACGATTTTATCCGCCAGCACGGTCGTCTTGGCCGGAGCCAGGGATGCCCTGCCGTCTCGTTCGACAGTTTCCAGCATATCATCGATCTGATCAAGGATGGAAGCTGCCTGTTTATCTACCACAGGGATGGAACCTACACGTCCCGTTCAAGCCTTGTCAATCCGGATATTGCCGCCTTGCGGGTGAGTTCCGGCACTCTGGCATCATAATCATCCGGCAACCCATGGGTTTCTTCGTTTTTCTTCTTCTGCTGCTTGTGCCGGTCCGTGCCGTTCAGGCTGTACCGGTGTCACTCAAAAATCAGGCAGGAGCAGGGAAAACCGCTTCATTGCAAGTTACGGGCAGCAGCGCGGTTGCAGAACAGCTGCAGTGTAATTTCAGGGATGTCGCCTCGAGGCCGGGGAGTCCCGACAGGAAGCGGCTCAACAGTCAGTTGGCCCGTTTTTATGCCGCCCGCGGCTACCAGCCGGTCTGGACAAAACCGGCAATGACTGCCGAACTGATCCAGGCCATCCTCGAAGCGGAAAACGACGGTCTGGCGGCGGACGATTATCATATCAGGGAGATCAGGGAATTATCCTCCCGACCGCCCTCTGCTCCCGAACTGCAGGCAAAATATGATCTTCTGCAGAGTGACGCGTTTCTGACCCTGGCCTACCATCTGCGATTCGGCAAAGTCGATCCGGTGAGCCTTGACCCGAACTGGAATCTTTCCGATCCGGTACGCCGGTCGGCACTGGAGTTCAGGCTGCAGGAGGCTGTTTCGGCAGGGCGTATCGGAGCGGTGCTCGATGAACTCCGTCCCCGGCACCAGAAATATGCCGACCTGAAAAAAGGTCTTGCCCGGTATCGGGCCATCGCCAGAGCCGGCGGCTGGCAGAAGATTCCCGAGGGGGAGACATTCAGGCCGGGAGCGAGGGATCGCCGTATACCCCAGCTTAGAACGCGGCTCCAGGAGTCCGGAGATTTTCCCGGACGAGTTTCCGATACATCGGGTGTTTACACTTCAGTCATGGCTGACGCTGTCAGGCGTTACCAGAAACGAAACGGACTCGAGCCGGATGGCGTTGCCGGAGCCGCAACCATCAGGGAACTCAATATTTCTGCGGAAGAGAGGGTCGATCAGATCCGCCTGAACCTTGAACGTCACCGCTGGTTCATCAGTGATATCGAGCCAACCTACATTCTGGTGAACATCGCAGGTTTTACCCTGAATTATGTTGAAAACGGACGTTACCGCTGGGGGACGAGGGTCATCGTCGGTCAGCCATATCGGGAAACTCCGGTATTCAAGGCCGATATGCAGTATATCGTGCTTAACCCGGAGTGGGTGATTCCTCCAACCATTCTTGCCAAGGACGCCCTGCCTGCTATTCGCAAAAGCCGGAGCTACCTCGAGCGGAAAAAGCTCAGGGTGATCGATTCGAACGGCCGGGTTGTCAGCCCCTCGTCGATCGACTGGTCTCAGTATACGGCGTCGAACTTTCCCTATCGCCTGCAGCAGTCAGCCGGTGATCACGGAGCGCTGGGAAGGATCAAATTCATGATGCCCAACAAACACGTCATCTATCTGCACGATACTCCAGGCAAGGACCTTTTCGAAAAAAGCACGCGAACGTTCAGTTCCGGCTGTATCAGGGTCGAGAATCCTCTCGATCTTGCCGAACTCGTGCTTAAGGATACGCTGCAATGGAGCCGCAGGAACATAGAGGCGGCTATCGCTACCGGGAAAACCACTACGGTCAGTCTGCCACGCAGGATTCCGGTTTTTCTGCTCTACCTGACAGCCGTTGCCGAAGGCGAAGAGGTGTTTTTCCGTGAGGATGTCTACGGCCGCGACGGCAGCCTTCTCAAGGCTCTCGATACGCCGGTTCCCGATTACAAAGTCGAAAGCTGCGGATTTTAGCACGATGGCTTTTACTGTTGACATAAACCTGCAGCGCCTTCTTCTGACCTCCTGCAGCACGGCAGAAGTTTTCAGCCTGCTTGCCGATGTGCCTCGTTCGGCAGCCCATTTCCCCAGGGTTGACAGGCTTGTGGCTCTCGGAGGGAACGCTTACCGCTGGGAGATGGAGAAAATCGGTATCGGCGGCTATACGCTTCAGCAGACGGTCTATGCCTGTCAATACCGGGACGATGTCAGTACCGGTCGTGTTTTCTGGACGCCTATCGAAGGGGTCGGCAACGCCTCGGTGGAAGGGGAGTGGATCGTTGCTCCGAAAGAGAACGGCACGACGGTGAGGCTCAGTACCAGAGGCCGACTGACGGTGGATTTTCCCTCCTTTCTGCAATTCGCGCTCGCTCCGCTTGTACAGATGGAGTTTACCGGTATGGTCGAGCAGTACATCGCAAACCTGAAGGATGCCTTCAGCAGCCTGTAACCCAGTTGCATTTCAGCATTGTGTCCGGCGGACAGACCGGAGTCGACCGCGCAGCTCTCGATGCCGCAATTGCCGCGGGAGTGCCGCATGGCGGGTGGTGCCCGAAGGGGCGCCTTGCCGAAGACGGTCCCATTCCATCCTGCTATCAGCTAAGAGAAACATCCTCTGTTGCATACCGGACAAGAACCTCCAGGAATGTGCGCGACTCGGACGGGACGCTGGTGATTCTGCGGGATCGCCTGCAGCGGGGAACGCGTTATACCGTGCGATATGCGGAAAAGATCGGGCGACCGGTTTTGATGGTCCGCCTCGATGGTCTGCAGGATCAGGCTATAGAGAGCGTCATCAGGTGGCTCCGGCAGCATGCCATCGCCGTTCTGAACGTGGCCGGTCCCAGGGAAAGTTCCGAGCCCGGAATCCATACCGAAGCCCGGCAGTGGCTTCTGAGTCTGTTTGTGCGGATAAGGGAGTGATCACATGATCGGTGCAACGCTGTTTCAGCGGGCCGTCAGTTCATTTCAGAATGGTGCAGAAACTCCCGTGTCCGCTCATCCTGCGGGTTTTCCAGCAGTTGCTGTGTCCTGTTCATTTCAATGAGTTCCGATTTGCCCATGAATGCGAGATAGTCGGCAAAGCCCCTGAGAAATCGCACGGAATGCGAAACGATGACTACGGTGTGGCCTGTCGCGGCAAAGTCCTGCAGCAGGTTCCGTACATCACCGCTTCTGATCGGATCGAGCGCGCTTGTGGGTTCATCGAGCAGCAGCACCTCAGGGTTCATCGCGATGGCGCGAAGGATGGCGACCCTTTGCTGTTCTCCTCCGGAGAGCTCTTCCGGGTACTTGTTCCGGTGCTGTCCGATGCCGAGTTTTTCGAGCAGTGCCAGTGCTTCTTTTTCCGCTACGGCTTTCGGTTTTCCGCTGACGTGTACCGGCGCCTCGGTGATGTTTCCGAGTACGGTGAGGTGCGGGAAAAGGTGGAGGTGCTGGAAAACTATACCGGACTGCCGTCGGAACTGCCAGATTTTTTCCGAGCGCAGCGAGCTTTCTTCGGCAGTTATCGACGTGACCCCGATAGTGATGCTGCCCCGGTCAAAGGGCAGGAGTCCGCTGATGCAGAGCAGCAGGGTGGTCTTGCCGTTTCCCGAAGGGCCGATCACGCCGAGGATTTTTCCTGCGGGAAACTCCATGCTGACGTTGCTGAGCAGCGGCGTGGCGCCGACGGTTTTGCCTAGTCCTGAAATGGTGATCATTGCTCTGTTCCCGAAGTGAGGATGCCGGTTGATTTTCTTTGCAGTTTCCGTTCAAGCCTGTGTGCATAATGAGCAAGCGGAAGGCTCATTGCAAGATAGTAGAGACAGACGATCAGGCCGATGCCGAGATAGCTCTGCGTTGCGTTGGCAAGTTCCCTGTAGGCTGTTGCAAGTTCCCATACGGCAATGGCAAATGCCGTCGAGGTATCCTTGAACAGCGCGACGAAATCGTTGGTCATGGGTGGCAGGGCGATACGAAATGCCTGGGGGAAGATAATTCTCCGGAACGCCTTGAAGGGTCGCATTCCGAGAGAGTACGCTACCTGCCACTGCCGTTCCGGTACGGCCTGGAATGCCGTGCGGTAGACCTGCGATTCGTATGCTGCATAGTTGAGTCCGAGACCGACGATGGCGGTCAGCCAGCCGGGCAGGGTGATGCCGACCACCGGGAGCCCGAAATACAGGAAGAGGAGCTGAACCAGCACCGGCGTGCCCCTGAAAAATTCTATGTACACGGTGCAGAGCGTCCTTGTGATTCTGCCACCCTTCGACTGGCCGAGTGCAAGCGGTATGCCAAGTATCACTGCAATGATCATCGCCCCGAATGCAAGGAACACGGTGACCGCTGCCGCTTTAAGCAGTTTTATCAGTCCTTCCGTCCAGTTGAAGGTTCTCGATGTCATATCGTAGGTTTCTGCCCCTTTCGTGCGCAGTTTCAGCTGTTCGTCGTCCCAGAGTTGCCATTTCCGGAAAATCCGTTCGGTGGTGCCGTTGTCGGCAAGCGAATCGATGGCGGTATTGATCCTCGAGGCAAGCAGTGAATCGCTTTTTCGGATGCCGACAACGTAAGCCCCTGTATGGAAAGGTTTTCCTGCAGGCTTGAGTGAGGGGTTCCGGCGGGCATAGAACATCTCGGCGGCGACATCCATCAGTACGGCATCGACACGCCCCAGTTCGAGGTCCTGATAGGCGCCGACAGGGTCCTGGTAGCCCTTGACGATGTAGCCTCCGTTTTCAAGCAGGCGCGAAGCTGCGCAGTTGACCAGCGTTCCAACACTTTTGCCGCTGGTTTTGCAGTCCTGCAGAGATGAAATCAGATTGTTGTCCTTCCGAACAGTCAGTTGCAGCCTGAAGAGGTAGTATGGTTTGCTGAACAGCATTTCCCTGGCCCGGTCTTCGGTAGGTTCGAAGCCGTTGATGATGACGTCGAACTCCCTGCGGTTGAGCGACGCCACGATGCTTTCCCAGTCTGTAGGAACGAATTCCGCGTTCATTCGCATCTGCCGGGCAAGCGCTTCGGCGAACTCATAGTCGAAACCGGTGTAAGTCTGCGGATTGGCGGGATCAGCGTACACATAAGGGGCTCCGCCGCTGGGATCTGCTCCCCAGCGCAATGTCGGGGAACCGTAGGCTGCCAGCGACTGAAGCGCAAGCAGCATTGAGAGAAGAATCAGCTTTTTCGTTGCAGGACAGCGTTTACAGTTGTCGAAACTCCAATTGGACAATTCTGCAAAGTTAAGAAATGAAAAGCTTTCCGCAATGTGTTATTCATCAACCTTCAGTCCGTCACGTTATCCTGGGCCCGATGTTCGATGCAGCGGGATTTCCGGTTGTCGTAACGTCCGGTCCGCAGTTGAAAGAACAAGCGAATCCTCTGCGGGTGCCTGAAGATTTTTCCGCCTAGAGTGCATCCGGTTTCATGCCGTCGATTTTCGCAAGCAGGTCGCGGGTCGACTGATAGAACAGCGGCAGGAGGTCGTTGAACGAAAGCCGCACCGTACCGTTTTCGTCAACGAGCACATAGGCGCGTTTCGACATGCCGAGAAAGTCCATGGCGTCGTAGAGCCGGCTTACCTGTTTGTCATGATCGCTGAGCAGGGTGAACGGCAGGCTGTTCTTTTCGCCGAACTTCCTGTGCGAATCAACCGAATCGGTGCTGATGCCGAGAATGGCAATGTCCCGTCCGGTGAATTCGGTATAGTTGTCGCGGTAGCTGCAGAGCTGCGTGGTGCAGACCGGCGTGTCGTCGCCGGGGTAGAAGACAAGCAGTACCTTTTTTCCTGTATAATCAGACAGGGAGACCATGTTCCCGTCGGAATCGGGAAGGGTGAACTCCGGTGCTTTGGTTCCTTCGGCGACCATAATGATTCTCCTCGTTTGATGTGAATGAGTTTCCTGTAAAGAAGAAAACCCCCGAAGCTTCTTTGGGGTTTCAGCAGGCCGGAAAAATTGTCGGCGGACCGTGCAGTGGCCGGGTGGAGGATGTGGGCAGGCAGTTCTGTCAGTCAGTGCCTGTCCACATCGTTCCTGTTTTTCCTACTCCGGATCGTAGTTGAGTGCCGGTGCGAGCCATTTTTCAGCTTCATCCATACTCATGCCCTTGCGAAGGGCGTAATCCTCGACCTGATCCCTGCCGATCTTGCCGAGTACGAAATACCGTGCTTCGGGATGGGCGAAGTAGAAGCCGCTGACCGATGCCGCCGGGTTCATGGCATAGGTTTCCGTGAGTGTGATGCCGGTAGCGGCTTCGGCGTTCAGCAGGGTGAACAGTTCGGCTTTTTCCGTGTGGTCCGGGCAGGCCGGGTAGCCGGGAGCCGGACGGATGCCCCGGTATTTTTCCCTGAGCAGTTCCTCGTTCCCGAGAAGTTCTTCCGGTGCGTACCCCCAGAGCTCACGGCGAACCTTTTCGTGCAGCATTTCGGCAAACGCTTCCGCAAGACGGTCGGCCAGAGCCTGGGTCAGGATGCGGTGGTAGTCGTCGTGCTCCATACTGAACCGCCTGAGAATTTTCTCGATACCGAGGCCCGCGGTGACGGCAAAAGCGCCGATGTAATCCTCTGCTCCGCTCCCTCTGGGGGCGATGAAATCAGCAAGGGCAAGATTGGGTTCTCCTTGCGGCTTTTCCTGCTGCTGACGAAGGGTGTGCACCTGCATGAGCACCGATGAGCGGCTGTTGTCGGTATAGATCGTGATATCGTCTCCGCTGCTGTTTGCCGGAAAAATGCCGGCAACGCCTTTAATCCCGAGCAGTTTTTCCCGGTCGATCCGCTCGAGCAGTTCGTTTGCCTCGTCGAAGAGTTTTTTCGCTTCGCCGCCGAACTCCGCATTTTCGAAGATCTCGGGGTAGCGCCCGTGCAATTCCCAGGTGAGGAAGAATGGCGTCCAGTCGATGTAGGGACGAAGGTCGCCGACCCTGACGTCTTCGAAGAGGGTTATGCCGGGTTTCAGCGGGGTTTTCCGGGTTGTTTCATCCCACTGCAGGGCAGGGCGGTTTTTCCTCGCATCTTCGATCGGAAGATATTTTTTCTCTTTTGAGCGCGATGCATGGTTCTCGCGCATCGTCGCCTGATCTTTTTTCAGCCTGTAAAGGTAGTCGTCGCTGAGAGCCGGATTGAGCAGGCTGCTTACAACCGGAACGCTGCGGGACGCGTCGAGCACCTGCACGACAGGGCCTGAATAGACCGGCGCTATTTTCACCGCGGTATGCATTTTCGACGTTGTCGCTCCCCCGATGAGCAGCGGTATCTTCATGCCGAGACGTTCCATTTCACGGGCGACATGCACCATCTCGTCAAGCGAGGGGGTGATAAGGCCGGAGAGGCCGAGGATGTCCGCTTTTTCGCGCTCGACAGCTTCGAGAATCTTTTCGCAGGGCATCATGACCCCGATATCGATAACCTCGTAGTTGTTGCAGGAGAGCACCACCGAGACGATGTTCTTGCCGATGTCGTGAACGTCGCCCTTTACCGTGGCGAGCAGTACTCTTGCGGCAGGCCTGCTGTTTTTCTGCTGTGCCTTTTCCTCCTCGATATAGGGGATGAGCCAGGCAACCGAGCGCTTCATGACGCGGGCGCTCTTGACCACCTGGGGAAGAAACATCTTGCCTTCGGCAAAGAGGTCGCCGATGGTGTTCATGCCGTCCATGAGCGGCCCCTCGATTACCTGCAGTGGACTCACATAGAGATTGCGGGCCTCTTCGGTATCCTGATCGATATACTCCACAATGCCTTTGACGAGCGCGTGGCGAAGCCGTTCCTCGACAGGCAGGTTTCTCCATTCGGCGGCTTTGGCTTCGGTTTTTTCTCCTCCTTCACGGATGGTTTCAGCATGGGTTACCAGACGTTCCGTCGCATCGGGACGGCGGTTGAAGAGCACGTCCTCGACCCGCAGGAGCAGCTCGGGTTCGATATCCTCATAAATTGCCAGCTGGGAGGCATTGACGATGCCCATGTCGAGCCCGGCTTTTATGGCGTGGTAGAGGAATGCCGCATGCATGGCCTCACGCACCGGCTCGTTGCCGCGGAAGGAGAAGGAGACGTTGCTGATTCCTCCCGATACTTTCGCATAGGGCAGGTTCTCCCTGATCCAGCGAACGGATTCGATAAAGTCGAGTGCGTAGTTGTTGTGCTCCTCGATGCCCGTGGCAACGGTCAGCACGTTAGGATCGAAAATAATGTCCTCCGGAGGAAACCCGACTTCTCTGGTGAGTATATCGTAGGCGCGCCGGCATATCTCGATGCGCCGTTCCAGACTGTCGGCCTGACCCCGTTCGTCAAAGGCCATCACAACGGTGGCTGCGCCGTACTGGAGAATTTTCTGCGCACGTTCCCTGAAGAGCTTTTCTCCCTCCTTGAGACTGATGGAGTTGACGATGCTTTTGCCCTGTACGCACTGCAGTCCCTCTTCGATGACCGACCATTTCGAGCTGTCGATCATGATCGGTACACGGGATATTTCAGGCTCGGAAGCGATCAGGTTGAGGAACTCCTTCATCACCTTTTCGCTGTCGAGCATGCCTTCATCGACGTTGACATCGATAACCTGAGCACCGCTTTCGACCTGCTGCCGTGCAATCGAGAGCGCCTCGTCGTAGTTGCCCTCCTTGATGAGGCGGGCGAATTTGCGTGATCCGGTTACGTTGGTGCGTTCGCCGACGTTGATGAATCCGGTTGTCTGGTTGACCAGCAGCGGTTCGAGGCCGGAAAGCCTCAGATCATGCTTCGGTTCAGGTTTGCGCCGGGGTTGCAGGGTACTTACCGCATCGGCTATGGCCCTGATATGCTGGGGCGTGGTGCCGCAGCAGCCGCCTACGATGTTCACGAATCCCGACTGGGCGAAACCGGCTATCTGGGCCGCCATGTATGCCGGAGAGTCGTCGTACTCTCCGAACTCGTTGGGAAGACCGGCATTGGGATAGACGCTTACATAGCTTTCGGCGATCGAGGACATTGCCTCGATGAAGGGGCGCATCTGTTTCGAGCCCAGTGCGCAGTTGAGGCCTACGGAGAGCAGGTCGGGCATATGGGCGATGGAAATCCAGAAGGCTTCGGTGGTCTGGCCGGAAAGGGTGCGCCCGCTGGCGTCCACAACGGTTCCCGAAACCATCACCGGTATTCTTTTTCCTATGGTGCTGAAATACTCCTCGACGGCAAAGAGCGCCGCCTTGCAGTTCAGGGTGTCGAAAACGGTTTCTATCAGGAGCAGGTCCACGCCGCCCTCCATGAGCCCTTCGAGCTGTACGATGTAGTTGTCGACAACCTCTCGGAAGGTGACCGCCCGGTAACCGGGATTGTTCACATCCGGCGAGAGGGAGAGCGTTTTGTTGGTCGGGCCGATCGAGCCGGCTACAAAACGCGGTTTGTCGGGAGTTTTCGCACTGTACTCATCGGCAGCTTTTCTTGCAAGTCGCGCCGCTTCGACGTTGAGTTCCTTTATCAGTTCGACAGCGTTGTAGTCCGCCTGTGAAATCGGGTTGGCGTTGAAGGTGTTGGTTTCGATGATATCAGAGCCTGCTTCCAGAAAATCGCAGTGGATGGCATAAATGATATCGGGCTGGGTAAGCACGAGAATGTCGTTGTTTCCGATCAGCGGGTGGTCGTGCGAAGCGAACCGCTCGCCACGGTAATCGGCTTCCTGCAGCTTGTGGCGCTGGATCATGGTGCCCATCGCACCGTCGAGCACGAGGATGCGCTGTTCAAGCAGGTGTAAGAGAGTGTCCTTCATTCGTTACGGCATGACATCGTTAGAAAAAAAGAAGAATATACTGATAACTCGGCAATTCCTTCCTTTCACGAGTCCGCTTCCGAACTAATTTTCGACGTGTATTTCAGCTCTGGAATGCCTACATTTAATGCTTCACCCCCATTACTGTTATCGTAATCCATCCAATCAGCCAAGGAGGCCCCAATGCATACTCGTGCGACAAAAACCTTTTTCTGCGCTCTTTGTATTCAGGCGGCTATGCTGCCTGTCCTGCAGGCCGAACCATCCCGTCAGGGAGCGCATTTTGAAATAGGACCCGAAATTTCCACTATCACCTATGAGGAATCGGGCCTCATGGAAGAGAGCGGAATCATGTACGGGATTTCCGGATCATTCACCTACCGTGCGGAAAATATGCTTGGCCCTATCGATATGGTAAAGGTTGACGGCACGGCGGCATGGGGCGAGGTGGACTATACCTCTCCGATTTCAGGCAGGATCGACGGAATCGATGATTCCATCTTCGAGGCCAGGGTTGTGCTTGGAGCCGATCTGAAAGGCAAGGGAACCATTATTATTACTCCCTATGCAGGTTTCGGGTTTCGTCAGTTGACCGATGATGGCGGCGGTATGGTGTCTACGAATGGAGCGCAGGCATATGACCGGAAATCCACGTATTATTATAGCCCGGTTGGTGTGGAAATCATGTCCGATCTTGAAAATGGCTGGTCGATTGGAGGCATGTTCGAATTCGACATTTTCTGGGATGGTACCCAGGATACCTATTTCTCGGATATGAACGAGACGGGCTTTACCTATCAGGACGTAGCTTATGACCAGAATGGAGGGTATGGTCTGAGAGCTTCAGTCAAAGTGTGCAAGGATATGGGCAGTACAGGCAAACTTGTTGTCGAGCCGTTTTTCCGTTACTGGGATATCGACAATTCCGAGTCCGAGCCATTTGTCGTTAACGGAGTGCCAAGCGGTGATCCGAATGCCCCGACGGTAGAGCCGAGAAACAGTTCGACGCAGTTCGGACTTAAGGTTGCGCTGCTCTTCTGAATGATTTCCCGGAATTTTCCTCTCCTGCCGAAAAGCCTCCCTTGCCGGGAGGCTTTTCGCTTTTGGGAAGGTTTTTACGGTTCTGCGATTCTTTGCACTCTCTCTTCAAGCCATGACCTTATCAGTTCGATACCGCTCTGGGAGATCTGGTGCGCTACGGGGTATTCCCTGTAGGTAAGATCCCTGACGTTCTCTTTGAGCCATTCATGTGCGGCGCGTCCTTTCGAGACCGGGAGCACCTCGTCGAGGATGCCGTGCATGACCAGAAAGGGAAGCCTTGCGAGCGACTCCCTGACCGGTTCGGCGGGAAGCGTTTTTTCCGGAAGCTGGCCGGAGCAGGCGATCACCCCGTGCAGCAGTTCGGGCTGCTCGAATGCCGTCAGGTAGCTCATAACCGATCCCTGGCTGAAGCCCATGAGAAAGACCCGGCCTCCCGCAGGGTGGTACTCGGCGATGATTTCGCCGATAAATGCGATCAGCTGCCGACGGGCCTCTTCAGCCGCCCGGTAATCGACAGTGATGCCGTTTGCGGTAAACTCGATAGGAAACCAGCCGAACATGCCGAAATCGAGGGTGTGCGGAGCTCTTGCGCTGATATAGCGAATGTCCTCATGCAGCATCGGGGCGAGCTGGATAAGGTCTTTTTCGTTGCTTCCGTAACCGTGCAGCATGATCATGACCGGAGCGTTTTCCGGATCACGGGGAGCCATGTCGAGATAGGTCAGTGAAAGGTGTTTTCGTTGCAGCATGGAATAAAAAAGTTCCGGTTTGTATTCATGGTTGATGGACGGTGCCGATAATTCCGCCTCCGAGCACTTCGGCATTGCGGTAGAACACCACAGCCTGTCCCGGCGTGACGGCATGTTTCGGGGTCTGGAGTGATACCCTCACGTCATCCCGGCCGAGCGGTTCGACCGTGCAGGGGGCCTCCCTGTCGCGGTAACGGATCCTGGCTGCGGTTTCAAATGCCGACGTTGGCGGTTCGATGCCGATCCAGTTGAGGTTTGAAGCCGTGAGGGTGCGGCAATCCAGATCGGCCTTGCTGCCTACCCGGATGCGGTTTTGCCCAGGGTCGATTCCGGTGACGTAGAGCGGTTCCGGCGCCGAGATGCCGAGCCCCCGGCGCTGGCCGATGGTGTAGAAGGGGTACCCGCGGTGCAGGCCCAGTACGTTTCCCCCTGCGTCAACGATTTCGCCGTCCGCAACCTGTTTCTCCAGCCCGGGGATCGAGTTTTTCAGATACCCGCAGTAATCGTCGTTCGGTACGAAGCAGATTTCCTGACTCTCCTTTTTTTCGGCCGCCCTTACCCCGAAGGTGCGGGCCAGTTCACGCACTTCCGGTTTTTTCAGGCCTCCCAGCGGCAGCAGGGTTTTCGACAGATCGCTTTGCCGGAGCATCCAGAGAAAATAACTCTGGTCTTTTTCCGGGTCGCAGCCCTTCAGAAGCCGGTGCCGGCCATCGCTGAAGGATGTTCGGGCATAGTGGCCCGTTGCGATCTTTTCCGCCCCAAGCATGCGGGCGCCTTCGAGCAGGCCGTACCATTTGATGGTTTTGTTGCAGACCATGCAGGGGTTCGGCGTACGGCCGGAAAGGTAGTCGTTCCGGAAATACCGGATGACATCGTCAAAAAACTTCGCACTCAGGTTCAGGCTGAATACCGGAATCTGAAAGTCGGGATGGTCGCTGATCACCAGTGGAGAGGGGTGGAGCGAAGGGTTTTCGACAGGAGTGTCGAGTACCCTGATGTTGATGCCGGTGACGCGGTAGCCCGCTTTTTTCAGCAGGCAGGCGGCAACGGCGGAATCGACGCCGCCCGATATGCCGGTTACAACGGCAGGTGAGCTGTTCATGTGCTAACTGAGTTTATAACCGGGTCCGCCACCGCCTTCGGGCGGCGTCCAGGTAATGATTCCGTAAGGATCGGCAAGAGCGCAGGTCTTGCAGTGCAGGCAGTTCGATGCACTGATTTTCAGAGCCGGTTCCGGTGTCCGGGTGAACTCGTATACCTTGGCCGGGCAGAACATGGTGCAGGGGTTGTCGTACTCCTTCCGGCACCGCTCAAGACAGATTTCCGTCATGTCGCCGGAGCTGATGCGGAGGTGGCAGGGCTGATTCTCTTCATGCACGGTTCCCGAGCGGTAGAGGCACTCCTCTTTGCCGAAGGTGATTTTTCCGTCGGGCCTGAATGGCGTGAGAGGAAGAGCGGAGTGCTTTTTTTTCTCCTGTTGCCGCTCTTCGGTGCTCTCTTTTTTTTTGAGAAACCCTGACGCCAGCGAGAGACCGGGAATGGTAAACTGCATTCCCGCCTGCAGAAGACCGTTATAGAGTCCTTTTTCAAAAGCCTGCCGGAAGTTCCGGGCGTCGTACAGCTCCTCATAAGCCCAGGATTTTCTGAACCGCTCCTCATAGCCCTGGAGTGTCGGGGGGGAGCTGTCGTTCCGGAGAAGCGCCTCGAAAATGGTTTCTGCCGCCAGCATGCCGGACTTCATTGCCAGATGTATTCCCTTGATGCGCTGCATGTTGAGCATGCCGGCAGATTCGCCGGTTACGAGAAATCCCGGCCCGCAGATGCGCCCCATGGCGTTCAGCCCTCCGGAGGTAATGGCTTTTGCGCCATACTCGACGAGCGAGCCGCCTTCGAGGATTGATGCAATGAAGGGGTGCTGCTTGAAGAGCTGCAGGTTCCGGTGCGGGTCGCATTCCGGCGCCGACCGCTCTATTGCCGTTACGAAGCCCAGAGAAAGCATGGTGCTCGAGTATGCGTAGAGCCAGCCCCCTCCGTATCTGTCTGCCGGGAGGGGGTATCCGAACGTATGGCGTACTGCTCCGGCCTTTATGCGCCCCTCCGGGATCTGCCAGACCTCCTTGACGCCGGTTTCGTAATGCTGTGCCTCCGATTCCTGCTGCAGGGAAAAAGTTTTCTGCAGTTCCCCGGCAAGGCTTCCTGCGGCGCCTTCCCCGAACACCGTGATCTTTGCCCTGAGCTCGATGCCTGGAAGATGGCCGGGTTTCGGCTTTTCCTGCCGGTCGAGCCCCAGCTCTCCGGCAAGTATGCCGCAAACCGCTCCATTTTCAACAAGCAGCCCCACGGCAGCAGTGCTGTCGAAAAGCTGTACCCCGGCTTTTTCGGCTTCACCGGCCATCCATGCTCCGAGCCTGCTGAGTGAAATCAGGGGATAGCCGATGTTCCGGAACGGTTCGGGCAGAAAGGGGAATGCAAATTTTCTCTTTTCCGTGAGAAAGAAAACTCCTTCGTCGTTGGCGACCGATTCAAGCGGACAGCCGCGTTCCCGGTAGTCCGGCATCAGTTCTTCAAGTGCCCGGGTATCGAGTATGGCACCGGAAAGCAGATGGGAACCCCAACGGCGCGATTTATCGATGACCGCTATGTCCGCTTCCAGCTCTTCTGCCGGATGCAGTGCGTTATGGCGGACGATCAGGTTTTTCAGATGGATCGCTGCGGAAAGGTTTGCCGGTCCGCCTCCAGCGAAAACCACATCGAATGCAAGCGATTCACGTTCCTCTTTCACGGAGCATCTGTTTTCAGTGAATGCAGAGTCTGTCGTTCAAAGCAGGATGCCGCGCAGGAGCAGCGAGGCAACGCTGAAGTAGATGACGATGCCGGTAACGTCAACAAGTGTTGCAACAAACGGTGCCGAAGAGGTTGCCGGATCGAGACCCAGCCGCTTTAATACCAGGGGAAGCATGGAGCCGACGAGGGTTCCGAAAATAACGATGCCGATCAGGGAGATTCCGACGGTTATGCCTATCAGCGCCCATTGAAACGAGTAGCGGTCAAGAATCATTGCCCAGACAACCACCCTGAAAAAACCGATAATACCAAGAAGGCTTCCAAGCGCAAGGCCTGAGAGTATTTCGCGGCGCATCACCGTCCACCAGTCTCTTATGGTGATCTCTCCAAGAGAGAGGGAGCGGATGACGAGGGTTGCCGCCTGAGAGCCTGAGTTTCCTCCGCTTGAAATGATAAGGGGGATGAAGGTGGCCAGAACAATCGCTTTGGCAAGTTCATCCTCGAAGAACGCCATGGCCGAAGCGGTCAGCATCTCTCCGATAAAAAGCACGACAAGCCATACCGCGCGTTTTTTGATGAGCTGGAGGATGGGCAGATCGATATAGGGCTCTTCGAGGGCTTCGATACCGCCGAATTTCTGGATGTCTTCGGTTTCTTCCTCTTCGGCGACGTCGAGCATATCGTCAACCGTGACCACTCCGATGAGGTACCCGTTGGAATCGACGACCGGCAGCGCCACGTTGTCGTAACGCTTGAAGGCTTCGAGCGCATCCGACTGATCCTGAGTGGCCGTCAGGGTAACGATTTTGTCTTCCGAAATGATGTCGCGCACCTTGTTTTCGGGAGAGGAGAGCAGCAGCTCCCTTGCCAGCAACTCACCTTTCAGCTTGCCGTGGTCATCCACGACGTAGATGACGTTCAGGGTTTCGCTTTCGTGGCCGTATGTACGGATATATTCAAGTACCTGGGTTATATCCCAGTCTTTCTTCACGCTGAGAAAATCCGGCGACATGAGACGGCCAACGCTTGCTTCCGCATAGGCGAGCAGGGTTTTGGCAATCTTGAACTCCTTGAAGGAAAGCAGCTTGAGCAACTCCTGTGCAACCGGTCCGGGCAGCTCTTCGAGCAGGGCGGTACGGTCATCCGCCGACATGCTGTTGAGGATGTGGGTCACATCCTTCTTGGTAAGTGCGGTCAGCAGGTTCTGCTGCGAATCGAAATCGAGGTACTCGAAGGTTTCGGTGGCAAGCTCTTTGGGGAGCAGCCTGAAAAGGATGGCCTGTTCGTTTTCAGGCAGGTCTGAAATGAGCTCCGCCAGATCGGCGGGCATCCAGTCGTTGAAAATCCGCTGCAGCGCGCTGAAGTTCCGGCGCTCGATCAGTTCCCTGATTTCAGGAAGTATTGGGGTCCCGATCATGCTGTATAGAGTTTAGAGTTCAGCCGAAAAAAAGAAACTTTTTCCGAACTTTCCAACACCTGAAGGCACTAATCCGTAGCGTTCCTATTTATAATATTTTATAAGGATATTTCAGTGATTTTTCCGCTTTTTTCGATAATCGAGGCCGAATTTTGACGTGAGGAAAGGTGACGTTCCCCCTCAGAGCGTGGAATGCCACTGTAGCAATACGGTGAATCCTTGGCCCCCGCAGGGCATTTGGCTTCAGGAAGTTCATCGCATGGGCGGGAAACTGACGGGTGTCGAAATTCAGCGCTTCCTGCTCATTGCAGAATACCGTTTTTCCCTGATAAACGGTGCCCGGCCTGCTCTGCGTTCAGGTCTGTCTGGTTTATGATGGCAAAGCGGGCAGGAGTTCCTCATCAAAATTCCCTTACCCGATCTCCGCTGTTGCATGACAAAACGGCTTGATCCGATTTTCGTTGCGTGGCAGGGCTGATGATGACCATGTGAGTTGAATGCGGGAGCTTCGGCTGTAAATTTCAGAGGCCTGCATCCATCCGGGTTGAGCACGGTGAATGCAGGCCTCTCTAACAGCTTGGGATGTTCGGGTATCATGTGACGTTCTAATCGATATATACAAGAAGATTTATTCCTCCGTTCTCCTGGTTGGGCTCTACTTTAACTCCGGTATCGTCCAGTATGGCTCCGACGATACCGCCGGCAATCCATGAGAGCAGATCGGACGCACTGAAATTCTTGTCGGTGCTTTCTTTTACCAGTCCGATTGTTGCCGGCACGGCTACGGAAACCAGAGGGCTCGCTCCATTTGTTTTGAGCATATGGGAAATACCAAGCCCGATGCCGACATGCAGGTTCTTGTCCAGCGGAGCATTTTTCTGCGTCCAGGTATTGGCGGCCCGGTACCATCCGGCGTATGCTGGAGCTGCTGTCATGAGCAGCGAGGCCAGTACTGCGAAAAGTGTCAGCTTTTTCATCTTTTTCTCCTTTTCCTTTTGTTTGGGGTTGTACACGCTGTCCTTTCAATCCTGGGGATTGATGACCGTGACGATTACCTCGTTGGAGATCCTCATGCTGAGGGTGTCGGAGATGATGCGGTTTCCAGTTCCTGTCATGATGACTCTCCTTTTGGTTTCCGTCTTCTACAGCAGAAGGGTCAACAATCGTGCCAAATCGGACTTTTTTTGGACAATATCAGGTTATATTGTTTTTATAAAAACAGATAGCGATATTTGGCGTGTGGCCTTGAAGTGGAGTGATATGACTGTTGCCGGTGGTTTATGCGGACTGTTACGATGCAGTTGTTTCAGAACAGGACATCAGAGATGAGCAGGGAGCAACCCTGTTTGGGGCGAAAAGCATGGAGAGAAACATATCGGGATGCCGAAGGTGACGCCCAGGGTGTGAGATGCCGGGAAAGGCTCGTTATTCAGCGTTGCAGGGGAGCGTCTGTGGGTTTTGATGCCAGAGATGGGCGGGCAACTTCGCATTCAGGAAAGGGGGGAGGACAGTCGTCTCCCATCGATATCGTTCAATCAGCGAAACCGATAAGAGCATAAACTGATTTTTTTTGGAAGAGGTATCTGAGGAGAGTTGTGCTGTACTCACCCAGGCACTTTCACCCTTGAGACGTGCGGGTTTCCGATGATGAATTTTCGCCACGGCAGGTCGCGGCTGCGGGTGATGCCGATTCTTGTGCTGGTGCCGATGGCCTCTTCCGGCAGTCCGGGCGCATCCTCGATGAAGAACTCCCCGTCGAAGAGAGAAAGACCGTTGCAGCTCCGGTCGATGCCCATAGCCCGGGTGAGCTTTCCCGGACCGCTCATGAGGTTGGTGTCCAGGGTGGTGTTGCGCTGTTCCCGCATGAACGATTCACCGGAAAGGGGCTCCATGGCCCGTATCAAAACGGCTCCGGCAGTATGCAGGGGTTCGCTGACGATGTTGAGCATGTAGTGGCTGCCGTAGGTGAAGTACACGTAGAGGCTGCCGGGTTCGGCGAACATCATGCTGTTCCTTTCCGTTCTGCCCCGCCAGGCATGACAGGCCTCGTCGCCGAGACCGAGATAGGCTTCGGTTTCAACGATCCGGCCTTTCAGAAAAGGGCCTCCAGCTATTCTCCGGACAAAGATTTTCCCAAGCAGTTTTTCTGCAAGTTCAAACGTTGGACGTTCAAAGAACTGTTTTTCAAGCCGCTGCATCAATCAGTCAATACAGTTTGTAAAAGTGCAGGTAAGTATTATAATGTAACAAGTCATGACTGAACTTTAGGGACCTCTTCCGATTTGTTTCGCCGTACGATTGCTTCGTCGGGCTTCCCCTGAGATGCCGATATTTCGTTCCCGGCCATGTCAGGGGTTCTGAATGCAATGCTCCCGGCAAGTAATGGAGGTCCTCTTCAACTGCTGTAAAATTCCCTGTTTGGTACATGGGCAGAGTTATTGCGATTGCAAACCAGAAAGGAGGGGTTGGCAAAACAACCACGGCCGTAAACATAGCGGCTTCGATCGCTATTTCCGAATTCAGGACGCTGTTGATCGATATCGACCCGCAGGCAAACGCAACTTCCGGATTCGGCATTGAAACCGGCGACGAAATCGACAACACCTTCTACCAGGTTATGGTGAAGGGCGGCAACATCGAAGACGCCATTCATCCATCGAGCCTTGAATATCTTGATGTTCTTCCTTCCAACGTCAACCTTGTCGGTATGGAGGTAGAGCTGGTGAACATGCGTGAGCGCGAGTACGTCATGCAGAAGGCGCTCAGGGATGTTCGAGGAAGGTACGATTACATTATCATCGACTGTCCCCCGTCGCTTGGCCTCATAACCCTGAATTCCCTTACCGCTGCGGATTCCGTACTCATTCCGGTGCAGGCCGAATACTATGCGCTTGAAGGGCTTGGAAAGTTGTTGAACACCATCAGTATTGTTCGTAAACATCTCAACCCGAAGCTTGAAATAGAGGGTGTTCTGGTTACCATGTTCGATTCCCGCCTGCGTCTTGCCACCCAGGTTGCCGAAGAGGTGAAAAAGTTTTTCAAGGACAAGGTTTACAAAACCTACATCCGCAGGAACGTCCGCCTTTCGGAAGCTCCAAGCCACGGTAAGCCTGCTTTGCTCTACGATGCCCAGAGCCTTGGCTCGAAAGACTACCTCGATCTGGCCAGAGAGATATTTGAGAGAGATGGCAATATTAAAAAATTTAAGGTACGGAAGCCTTAGCTGACCGTAAGGATGGTGCCGGTATGTCGAAGAACGCGTTAGGAAAAGGACTCAAGGCCCTTATCCCCGATGAGGGGTTTGTGGCCTCGCCGAAAGACGAGGAGCAGGAACCCGTCAGAGAGGGCTCCATCGGCAGTCTTCCTGTGGAAAAAATCAGGGCGAACCCCTTTCAGCCTCGCAAGGAGTTCGACGAAAAGGCTCTCGAGGAGCTGAAAAACTCGATTATCGAAAATGGCGTTATCCAGCCGGTCACGGTTTGCAGGGATGGTGACGGCTATCAGCTCATCAGCGGCGAGCGGCGTCTCAGGGCGGTCACCCAGGCGGGCTTCAAGTACATACCGGCATATATCATCGAGGCGCATGAGGATTCCAGCAAGCTGGAGCTTGCGCTCATCGAAAATATCCAGAGGGAGGATCTCAACGCCATAGAGGTGGCTCTCGCCCTGAAAAGCCTCACTACGAAATGCCGGCTTACACAGGACGAGATAGCCCAGAAGGTCGGCAAGAACCGTTCTACCGTAAGCAATTTTCTCCGGCTTCTGAAGCTCCCCATGGCCATACAGGACAGCATCCGCAAAAGGGATATCTCCTCGGGTCATGCGCGGGCGCTGATCAACCTGCCAGGAGAACAGCAGCAGCTCAAGGCGTGGAAACAGATTATCAGTCGCCAGCTTTCGGTCCGTCAGACTGAGATGCTGGTGAACCGGATGTTCAAGGAACAGCCGAAACTGACTGAAGGCGAGACAAGGCCCTCTCCGCATATCAATCAGCTTGAATCGAGATTGAGAGGCCGACTTGCCACGAAAGTCAGAATTATCGAAAAAAAAGCTGGAAAAGGGGAGATCCATATCCAGTATTTCTCGCATGATGATCTCGACAGGATTCTTGATCTGATGGGAGAGGTGTAAACAAAGAAGCAGATTACCGGAAAGATGAAGTTCACTCTTGTAGGAAGCGGAAGAATGGGCCAGCAGATCGCAGGCATCATCAACCGCTCGGGGATTCATGAAATCGCCGCGATTCTCGACGATCGCAGCGTCGTTACTGCAGAAAGTTTTCTGGGCAGTGACGCCATAATCGATTTTACCGTCAGGGATGCCTTTCTCCAGAACCTGCCCTCCATGCTGCAGTCCCGTGTTCCGGTCGTTGTCGGAACGACGGGCTGGGACGACGAGATGGATTCGGTAAGGCAGCGCGTTGTCGAGAGCGGCTCGTCGCTGCTTTACTCGGCAAATTTTTCTCTCGGTGTCAACATTTTTCTCAGAACGGTCAGGGAGGCGGCGCGCCTGATCGCGCCGTTCGAACAGTTCGATATAGCGTTCGCGGAACACCATCATACCGGCAAGGCTGATTTCCCGAGCGGCACCGCGCTCCGGGCCGCGGATATGATTCTCTCGGTCAATCCGAGGAAACGGACGATCGTGCGGGAGCTTTCCGATGACCGGAAAATTGCCCCTGATGAACTGCAGGTAGCTGCACTTCGTCTCGGCAGCGTTTGCGGCAGGCATACAGCCTATATCGATTCCGAATCGGATGAAATTGCTGTTTCGCACAATGCCAAAAACCGCGAAGGTTTCGCCGCAGGTGCCGTGCAGACCGCCAAATGGCTTGCGGCGCGTCATACCACGTCGCCGGGTTTCTATACCATGGATGATTTTCTCAACGAGATGTTTGCATAAGGCGGAACATGGCTGCTGAAAAGAGTGACGGGGTCCTGCTTCCGTTATCAGGAAAACTGAAGGCTACAGCTCTTGGAGCGGTGCTGGTTACGTTTACAACCACGCTGCCCTATCTGACGCTGCTCAACACCTTCTTTTTCTCCGGGGTTTTTCTTGCCGGCATGGCGGCTGTCTATTACGCCGTGATCGCCTATCAGGCAAGGCTGTCCTACAATCAGGCCTTTGTTCTGGGAAGTTTCTGCGGTATTGCCGGAGGTATGTTTTCCGAAACCATCAGTTATCTGCTCATTGCTCTGGCAGGTTACCGTCCCGGTATGGAAGGACTGAAGCTGATGGTCGACTGGGCAAGGGATATGGCGGCCGGAAAACCGGAACTGACCGAACAGCTCAGGGTGCTTACCGAAATGGAGGCGCTTGCGCTCGCACCTGTTTCACTCACTCCTGCGGATCTGTTTACAGGAATTCTCTTCGCTGCGGTTTTTTATGCCCCGATAGCTGGTCTGGGCGGATTGTTCACCGTGTTCAGGCTTAAACGCCAGGCGGCGAAGGGACGTTAGAAAAGTTGCAACTGATGCATTGCCGCAGCTTGTGACATGCAGCAGGCCACTTTCAGGAGCGGTACCGGGGTTCTTTTTCCGGACCCGCGACAGGAACAGCTCACGGCCATGGGGGGTTTTCTTCGCCAATCTGCCGGAGATACCATTTCCTGTCGATTTTCTGAGATCCCGGCAGCGTCGTCCACCCGGAGACCCTGATATAGCGCACCGGGGTTTTCAGCCTTCCTGCGATGTTCAGCATGGCTTCGGTAATGGCGTCGTCAGGAGGATTTCCCGGTTCAGCCGTTTTGATGAATGCTGCAGGTCTCTGGCCATACTCCGGGTCAGGGAGCGGCACTACAAGAGCCTGTTCGATTCCCTTGACTGCGCCTAAGGACTGCTCGATCTCTTCGGGGTGCAGATTTTCGCCGCCGGATATGAACATGTTGTCCTTCCGTCCGAAAACCCGGAGGTTTCCGTTCTCATCGAGGCTGCCGGTATCTCCCGTATGAAACCAGCCATCGTCATCAAGAGAGAGAACCGGTTTCCCGCCGACCAGATATCCCTGAAAAAGGCAGGCGCCTTTAACGAGAATTTCCCCGTCTCCGGCAATGGAGATCTCCCTCCAGGGGAGCGGCTTGCCGCTGTTATCCTGAACAAATCTCACTGGAGCCGGTGTTGTGGCGATCTGTGAGCACATTTCCGTCGAGCCGTAACTGAGGTGGATCGGAATGCCTTCCCTGATGCTTTTTTCGAGCAGCGGAGCGGGAACTGCGCTTCCACCGAGAAGTACAGCCTTGAGCTTTCGCAGGCGTGGCAGTGCCGAGGGATTGCCCAGAAGCCGGAAGAGCTGTGTGGGAACCAGCGACAGGTGTGTTACCGGATAGCGTTCGAGACTTCGTTCCAGGGGTTCCTGCGGATCGGGTACGGCGACAGCCGATCCTGAGGCCAGAGCCCTGAAGAGTATGGCATAGCCTCCGATATGGAAGAGAGGCAGCGAAAGCAGCCAGCAGTCCCCGCATTCGAGCCGCATGTTCCGTGCCGCTCCGAGCGCGCTGTACCAGTGATTGCCGAAACTGTGCAGGGCGGCTTTGGGCGTTCCCGAGCTTGCCGATGTATGGATGATGGTGACGGGGCGATCCATGCTGTTCTGCCGGTCAAAGGGTATCGGGATCGCATACCCTGAAGGGGCAGCTGCTGACTCAGGCAGGCTTACCGTTCTGCATTCGCTTTTCAGCGGCATTGAGGATGGGTCGGCGGCCAGTACCAGATCGGGATGGAGCGCCTGCAGGGTTCTGCCGAGCTGTTCCGGCGGAAAGCGATGGTTCAGGGGTGCGCAGACGATACCTGCCCTCAGCAGCGCCATGGCCGCAAATGCCGCTGCAGGGGTGTTCGTCGAGAGTATGGCCGCCGTGCTGCCGGGATGGAGGCCTTTGTTGTGGAGCTTCAGCGCCAGATGCGACGTTATGGCGTCGCACTGCCTGAAGGTGTATACGGTTCCGGAGGAGATCAGTGCGGGCGAGCGGTTGAAAAGCAGGGATGCACGGTTTACAAGGTCCATATCGAGGTGAGCTTGATGCTTCGCAACGCAACCTTCTGCCCGTTCCAGTAGAGGTTCTGCGTATCAAGCCGGGCATTGACGGGAGCGAAAGGCGTGTCGAGCAGGTCGTGTTTGAGAAAGCGGAACGTATCGAGCCCGCACGCGGCTGGCAGGGATGCGCAACATGCCGCCATCCAGGCGTAGAAACTCAGGCTGATGCCGCTTTCAAAGGTCGAACTGAAAACGGTCTGCAGGTTTCTGTTTTTTGCCTGTTCAGCCAGTGCAAGCGTTGCCTTGATTCCGCCCAGACGGTTCGGCTTGAGGATGTATGCCTTCAGGCATGCGGCGGGAATGCTTCCGGCAAGTTCCGGATTCTGCCAGAGGGTTTCGTCGAGCGCCGAGGGGATCGAGGTCCTCGCATGCAACTCCTCGATCTGTTCCGGATTTTTCAGCGGCTCTTCAATGTATTCGATACTTCTTTCCGGAAGATTCCGGCTGAATTCAACCGCCTCGTCGAGACTCATGGACTGGTTGGCATCGAGGCGCAGGGCGATGGAGCCGTTATAGGCGTTTTTCAGCATCCTGATGCTTCTGAGTGACTCTTCCGCGCTTTCCGCAGTCACTTTCAGCTTGAAGGTGCGGTACCCTTGCCGGAAATACTCGTCCGCACGTTTTCCGACGGTCGCCGAATCTCCGAAAAGCAGGGCGTTCAGAGGTACGGCTTCAGCAGGAGCACGTTCGGAAAGGGGGGGCGGCAGCTGAGAACGCTGGGCCTCGAGGTTGAAGAGCGCCATTTCCAGACCGGTTCTTACCGAAGGGTACAGTTGGCCGGAGAGCGGCCCCGATTCTGTGAAATCATGTTTCGTGAGCACCTCCATAAGCTGCTGTTCGGCAGCGGGCAGCGGTTCGCTGTGCAGGCCTGGAAGCGGCGCTATCTCTCCATAGGCGGTGGTTTTTCCGTCTCGGCTTTTCAGGGCGAGCACAATGCCTTCCCTATGGTGCAGCCGGCAGCCTTTTACGGTTACCGGCTCGCTGAAAGGGATAGAGTACCTGTAGAGATGTGAATAGTCGGCGTTCACGGTCGTTTCGGGAATTTCGAGAAATCAGGCTTGCGTTTTTCGACAAAGGCATTTTTTCCTTCCTGGGCCTCTTCGCTCATATAATAGAGCAGGGTGGCATTGCCGGCAAGTTCCTGCAGGCCTGCCTGACCGTCGCAGTCGGCATTGAGCGCCGCTTTCAGGCAGCGGATGGCAAGCGGAGAGTTGGCAAGGATTTCACGGCACCACCCGACGGTCTCCTCTTCGAGGCGTTCAAGCGGAACGACCGTGTTGACCAGGCCCATCGCAAGGGCCTCCGAGGCATTGTACTGACGGCACAGGTACCAGATTTCGCGGGCTTTTTTCTGCCCTACAAGCCGCGCCATATAGCTGGCTCCCCAGCCTCCGTCAAACGAACCAACCTTGGGTCCGGTTTGACCGAATACGGCATTTTCGGCGGCGATGGTAAGATCGCAAAGCATATGCAGGACGTGTCCTCCTCCTATAGCGTAACCGGCTACCATGGCGATCACCGGTTTAGGGCAGGTACGGATGTCCCGCTGGAAATCAAGCACGTTCAGGCGATTGACGCCCTTGGCATCGGCATAGCCGGCATAGCCGCGGATTTTCTGGTCGCCCCCCGAACAGAAGGCCATATCTCCTGCTCCTGTAAGGATAACGACGCCGATCTCCTGATCGTTGCGCGCGTCCGACAGCGCCGAGATCATCTCTTCGACGGTCTGGGGACGGAATGCGTTGCGCACTTCAGGCCGGTTGATGGTGATTTTTGCTATACCTTCGGCTTTGTGGTAAAGAATATCGGTAAATTCGCCCGCAGGTATCCATTGTACAGCGTTCATAAGGGTTTTACTCT
Source organism: Chlorobium sp. (assembly GCF_049593655.1). Taxonomy (NCBI): domain Bacteria; kingdom Pseudomonadati; phylum Chlorobiota; class Chlorobiia; order Chlorobiales; family Chlorobiaceae; genus Chlorobium; species Chlorobium sp. The sequence goes on along the minus strand of NZ_JBAWHG010000066.1, from coordinate 19,225 downwards.
CTGGTTAGCGAAAACAGCAGGCGGTCGATAAACAGCTCCCTGTTTTCAATGTGCAGGGTGTGACCGCACTGTGGAAAGATGTCAAGATCCGAGCAAGGACATAAATTAACCATTTGACGACCAATCTCAACATATTTGCCGTCTTTTTCCCCGGCGAAGAAGCTGATGGGGTGCCGACAGTCCGGCAGTTCGTTCCACAGGGATGGCTGGCTTCCCGTTCCGAGCGTGCGCAGTGCCGCCGCAAGCTGTTCCGGGCGATTTTTTTTTCTTGCTTCCAGAGTGGATTCGAACAATGCGTGGTTTTTCAGGCTGGAAAAGAGAGGAAGGCCATACCAGCAGTCGAGAAACTTTTCGAAGTTTTCTTCAATACTCAGGGCGAGGCTTGCATCGCTGTTCTGTCTCTGCAGGCGTTCCTCCGCCGTTTTCAGGCCGGGCGAGGCTGAAATGATCACGGTTTTCCTGAACAGGTAGGGAAAGCGCAGCGCGAGATAGAGAGCAATGCGTCCGCCCATCGAATAACCGGCAAGAAACGAGGGTGAGTCCTGTTTCCGGCCGATCGCATCGGCAAGCTGCCGCATCTGTTCCTCGAAGGAGTTTGTTCCTGCAGGGGTTCGGCCATGTCCCGGAAGATCGAAAAGCATGCAGTAATAGTCACTGCCGAGTTTTTCCGCTACGGGGAGCCACTCTTCCGACGAGCCGAGAAAGCCGTGCAGAAGGATCAGGCCAGGGTTGTTCCGGTAGCCCCTGGTCAGGATGCTGAAGTCTGAAGGGGCAGGCATTATCGGCTCAGGGCGCTTGCCGCGAGAGCGGTGATTTCCGACTGGAGCGCACGGTGCTGCTGGACGTTTTCCCTACGGCTTCCCTTTACCTCGATAATGGTGGTGACGGCGTTCTCTCCGGCGCTCCGGCACGTCGTTTCAAATTCCCGGTTCGTTACGGGCATGCGGTAAGCGATTCCGAATGCCGCGGCTGCATCCCGGATGCTGTAGTTCTGCGGAGTGGCGAAATGCGTTTCGAAAACATCTTCTTCGGATGCGACCGGAAGGAATGAGAAAATTCCCCCGCCGTTGTTGTTCAGCACCACAATCCTGAGCGGCACCCGGAGCGATTGCAGCAGGCAGAGCGCATTGAGATCGTGCAGGAAGGCTATGTCGCCGATCAGCAGCGTTACCGGTTTGCGGAGTCCGGAGGCAAAACCGGCCGCGGTCGAGATAATGCCGTCGATGCCGCTGGCTCCGCGGTTCGTGCCGGTCATGAAGCAGGCCGGCTGAGATGTCGATGCATACAGATCCATATCTCTTACCGGCATGCTGTTGGAGAGAAACAATCCCTCTTCTCCGGTGATGATTTTCGAAATGATTCGTGCCGCGGCTATTTCTGAAACCGGTTTGTCGGCAATGCAGTGCTTTTCGATGCACTCTTCCGCCTGCCGGAAAAACGTTTCAGGCAGAGGGTAGCTCTGCGGATGGAGAGGTTTACGGCTTCCCTCCAGGGCGCGGGCAATCAGCGAGGGCGATGCTTCGATGCTGAGGGTGACGTTGTGGTCGGGGCCGAATCGGTTCGCATTCGGTTTGACGACAATGAAATTTTCCGGATTCCACTGCCGGATAGCCGCCGCCGGATAGCGTGCGATGAGGGGGCCGCCGAAATGAATGACCGTATCAGGCCTGAATTTTTCAGGAAAAAGGGATGACTGAAAAGCCAGTTGCAGCGGGCTCAGCGACGCGTCGAAGCGCAGCCCCGAGGAGATATCCGCATAGAGCGGGATATTGAGCGAACGGGCCAGATTGCCGACAGCCAGGGCATCGGTTTCGTTCTGGAGTCTTCCTGCAATGAAAAAAGGCTGCCTCGAACCGGCAAGCATGTTCCGGAGCAGGGGAATGATCCCGGGAGCCGGTACCCGTTCAGGCTGCACGGAACGCGAGAGCGGTCCGGAACCATCTATCCACCCTGCAACCGGGGCAAGCCATGGGTCATGAAGTTCGGGTATGACCGGTTCGAAAGGTTCCCTGAACGGAACGTTCAGATGGACCGGTCCGGGCATCGAGCCGGTTGCCATCGACAGGGCGTGGTCGATCGAGGTGATAACCGAACGGAGCGGAATGTCGGATGAAGGTTCAGGGAGACGGAAGTTCCATCGGCTGTAAGCCCCGAACATTCCGAATTGCTGAATGGTCTGGTTCGCGCCGGTTTCAAGCAGTTCAAAGGGTCTGTCGGCTGAAAGAATCAGCATCGGCTGGCCGTCCATCGAGGCTTCGACTACCGCAGGATAGTAATTGGCCGGGGCAGTTCCGGAGGTACAGATCAGTACGGCAGGCTTGCCGGTTGCTCGGGCGTGACCGAGCGCGAAGAAGCCCGCGGAGCGTTCGTCGGGAAATATTTTCCATACCGCTCCGGGATGGCGTGCCGCCGCAACGGTAAGGGGTGTCGAGCGGGAGCCAGGGGAAATACAGAAAAATCCGGCGCCGAGCCGGACAAGTTCTTCAATGATGACCTGGCTCCATAGCGAGGTGATTTCCCGGTTGTTCATGCGGTGTGACTGGTTATAGCCATAATATCGCCGATCTTCTGTTCAACCTCTTCCCATTCAAGGTCCGGATCGGAGCCTTTTACCAGGCCGGCTCCCGAATAGAGATTTGTGTTTCCGGAATTGACCAGCGCAGAGCGTATACCGACGCAGAATTCCGCGCTGTCGCGGCTGATCCATCCGACAGGAGCTGCGTACCAGCCCCGGCAGAAGGGCTCGAGATGCATGATATGCTGCAGAGCCTCCTCCCTGGGTACCCCCCCGACCGCCGGTGTCGGATGAAGCAGGGAGAGAACGGTGCTGTCGCTGCAGTATTCAGGTTTGAGGGTTGCCGTGCAGCGGGTGTATAAATGAGCAAGACGGTTCAGCTGCAGCACCCGGAGCTTTTCCTCCATTTCGACGGAGCTTGAGACCGGCTGCAGCTCCCTGTAGATGGTATCCTTGACGAATCCGTGTTCCCTGATATCCTTTTCAGAGTTGAGCAGCATTTCCGATGCAAGGTCATCGCTGCCCTTGATACTCTCTTTCATGCAGGTTCCTGCAAGGGCCTCGGTAAGAATTACCGGCCCGTTCCTGCGGTAGAGGCGCTCCGGGGTGAAGCTTATGAATGCCCGGTTTTTTTCGGGTTCGAAATAGAACCGGTAGGTCGAGTTTTTCGGATAGGGATAGTGGAGCAGATACAGCATCGGAGAAAAACCGGTGCTGAACTCGAGAAAGGTCCTGCGGGCAAGCATGATCTTCTCCATTGCGCCCGACTCAAACAGCTCAAGAGCCTGTCTGCAACAATCGGTCCATAGCTCCCTGTCGGGGATGCAGGTGATCTGCATCATTTCCGGGAGCTGATCATCCTCGCTGTTTTCGGCTGTATCCAGATGGTCGAGTGTGTCGAGCAGTTGTGCCCGCTTATCGGCAATGTCCTCTCCGTTTTCAATCCTGAGATGGCAGGTCAGCTGAAAAACGTTCTCTTCCAAAGTGAGCTGAACCAGCGGAAGCACGAAACAGAAGGAGGGGAATCCCTCCCACGTGCCGTCCTGTTTTTCCTGGTTGTTGAACCGGAAGCCTCCCAGATAACGGGCGGAACGGGTCGAAGGGTCCTTTGCCGCAAGGGTGCTGACGAGACGTTCGAAGCTTTCCCTGTTCGGTCCCGGTTCGTCGAGTTCGATGCGGTCGGCGCATCCGATGCCGGCAATGGTGAAATTTCTTTCCCGGTTCATCCAGAATACTCTGGGAAACAGATTCTGCCTGGCAAGCCATCGAAGCGGATCGGCGGCCATAAGAGGCTGACTGAACGTATAAAGGCCTGGCTCAGGTCTTGCGATGGACTCGGTGCAGTTGTATATGGCCTTCCGGAGCGTGGCGACAGCCTGGTCTATCTGCAGGGTTTCTTGATCGGGTATGATAATGTTCTGCTGTTCACACATAAGCATTTATTGCCATTATGATACACACTGTAAGACGCTCTTGCGGGTCTTTCTGAAAAACAGGAGACATAAGCTTTTCGGGCGATCCTGTCCGTCATGATTTACTCCAGGGCCTTAAGAAGAGGCTCTCCTTATGAAAAGCCTAACGCCCGGAGGACCCAGCCCTGTTGAAATGGTTTTTCAGAGAGACGGCAAGATAATTGTTTTTATTTACAAGCAACTTATAAATTTCTTCGGCTTCAGCACCTTTTCCGGTGCGGGCGTAGCAGACTCCCAGATTGTAGTAGGCAAGGTCGAACGATGCACTGTTGGCAATGGCCCGCTGGTATGCGGCAATGGCTTTGTCGTACTCCTGCAGCTGCAGAAAGACATTGCCGAGATCATAATTTCTCAGGGAGTCGTCCGGGGAAAGGGCATGATATTTCGTGAAGTAGACAAGCGCATCGCGGTAGTTCCCCTGATTGAAACTGGCGGCTCCCAGTGCCTGGAGACCTTCCTCAAGTCCGGGATCGATGGAGAGCGCCTCCCGGTAAGCGTCTTCCGCCTTCCGGTACTGTTCATTGCGGGCGTAGGCATTGCCGAGGCGGAGCCAGGCGCTGGCGTCTCCGGAATTTTTCCAGGCCTCCTGCTGAAGATCGTTTATTTCCTTCGAAGCCTGTCCGGAGCATGAAGACGCGATACCGAGACCTGCCAGCAGGAGCAGGCCGAAAAGAGGTTTTACGGCTCTCCTGAAATGTTTTAGCATATGAATCATAAGAAAATTAATATAATTACTACAGGAGTCATCTGCCAATCCCTCCTACAACGGCAGTTGGCACTCAATCAGTTCATATATAAATAATTGCGGGGTTCGGTCATGAAAAAAGAATTCAGGGTTTCCGGGATGCGCTGCTCCAGATGTGAAATACTTGTAAAAGAGGCGCTGGAGGAGCTCGAAGGGGTCGATGCAGTCACGGTTTCATTTGCCGACGGCGTCGTTGCCGTAGAGTATGACCCGTCAATGGTCAGTCCCGTCGCGATGAGTGCGGTTATCGGGGAGCAGGGATTCAAGGTGCTGGCATAACACGTTTCACGGATTACCATGGCATATGAAAAATCAGGACGGCTCGCAGTGCTTATCGACGCCGATAACACCCAGCCGTCGATAATCGAAGGCATTCTTTCCGAAATTGCGCAGTACGGTACGGCAAGTGTCCGGAGGATATACGGAGACTGGACATCTACAGCCCTGAAAAGCTGGAAGGCGCTTCTGCTCCAGCACTCGATACAGCCGATACAGCAGTTCGGTTATACAAAAGGCAAAAATGCAACAGACAGCGCCATGATCATCGATGCCATGGATCTGCTCTACACCGGTAAATTCGACGGGTTCTGCATTGTTTCCAGCGACAGCGATTTTACGAAGCTGGCATCGAGGCTGAGGGAGTCGGGTCTTACCGTTTACGGCTTCGGCGAAAAAAAGACGCCGTCGCCTTTTGTTTCGGCATGCGATAAGTTCATCTACACCGAACTTCTCCGGGCAAAGATCAACGAAAACGAGGTTATCGTCAAAAAGACCGCCACAGAGCTGAAAATGGACAGCCAGCTGGTCAGGTTGCTGAGAAATGCCGTTGAATCCTCTTCCGATGAAAGCGGATGGGCTCATCTTGCTACACTGGGCGCAACCATTGCCAAACAGCTTCCCGAGTTCGATCCCCGGAATTACGGTTATGGCAAGCTTGGTGAGCTGATCAGGGCCACCTCGCTTTTCGAAGTCAATGAACGGCTTATTGGAGAAGGGCCTTCAAAAGCTATTTATGTCAGGGATAAACGTAAAAAGAACGAGTCATGAAACGCATTCGGAATGGACGGCTTTCCGGAAGGAGCATGAACATCCTGAAGCTTCTTTCCCTTCTTGTCTTTTTCTGTGCAACAGGTCAGCTTTTTGCAGCCGATATCCCGGGTTCGAAAGACAGCCCGCTTCTGAAGCGGTTTGCCGGATCGGAAATCATCGGCTATCAGACGAAGAGTTTTGATGAATATGAGTTGCAGACCTCGACCTTCATGCGTTACAACCTGGAATCGAAAAGAAGGGAGTTCGCCAGACCTCCCCTGAAGCCTGAAGGCCGGCTTACGAGGATATGGTATGAGGCTGCGGGCGATACCGGCTCGCTCGAAGTGTACCGGAATTATCTCAACGAGCTGCGCTCGAAGGGCTTCGTCATTCTCTACGACTCCCGAAAAGATCCTGCAGCCACGAAATGGACCAACTATCTTGCTCCGTTTGGAGGCGTTGATCTTGCGACCAGCCGAAGCAACTATGTATTCTATGCAGCCGAGAAAAACGGCATCTGTGTTGCAAGTGCAAAAATGAAACGTCCCGAGGGGGATGTCTATGTCTATCTGACGGTTGTCGAATGGGGGAAGGACGACCGGGTTTACAAGGCGCGGTGCGGCGCTTATGCGGCACTCGATATCATCGAGACCCGGCCCATGCAGCAGAAGATGGTAACGGTCACTGCCGACGAAATGTCCCAGGCTATCGCCTCGACCGGCCGGGTATCACTGTACGGGATCTATTTCGACACCAACCGCTCGGAGATCAAGCCGGCTTCGAAACCGGCGCTCGGCGAGATAGCCAAACTGATGAAAAAACAGCCGGCTCTCAAGCTGCATGTCGTAGGCCATACCGACAATATCGGCGGTTATGCATTCAATATTGCGCTCTCGAAACGCCGTGCCGATGCGGTGGTCGGTGTTCTGCAGAAGGAGTACGGAATCGCCGCAGGGCGTCTGACGGCAAACGGCGTTGCCTATCTTGCTCCTGTCGCTCCGAACACGACCGAAGCAGGGAGGGCGAAAAATCGTCGTGTCGAGCTGGTGCCGGGATAATGGCGGTCAGGGTTCAATGCGAATCGCCAAGTTGCGGAAATGAAAAAAGCCCTGGAATACAGGGCTTTTTTTGCGGAGCTGACGGGGCTCGAACCCGCGACCTCCTGCGTGACAGGCAGGCGCTCTAACCAAACTGAGCTACAGCTCCTTGTAGAGAGTTGTAAAAGTAGATAACGAAAGGGTTTTATCCAAAAAGTTTTTTCCTTTTTTTCTTTTTATAATTAACAGCCTTAAGAGTCCTGCCGTCATGAACCGTGCAGGAGTTTCTGCTGTATTTTTCGTGGTGATCCCGTTTGCCGTTTTTCGGTTTCTTTTAATGATTGTTAATCAGGGACGTGCATATATAATCCCCGAGTTTTGTAAATTCATATCGCAATGTTTTACGGCATTTCCGGATAATCTTATGCCTTTCTCTGTGTGTGTTTCCACCGGGATCTTCTTCAATTCTTAACCCACATCAGTCATGACGGTTACAGCCCCAAGGAATTCTCTGACAATTGTAGATAACCGGACAGGAAAATCTTACGAGGTTCCAATCGAGTACGGTTCCATCAATACCATGGAACTGCGTAAAGCAAAGGTTTCCGAAGAGGATTTCGGTTTGCTGGGCTACGATCCGGGTTATCTGAACACGGCCTCATGCAAAAGTCGGATTACCTATATTGACGGTGACAAAGGTATTCTCCGCTATCGAGGCTATCCCATCGAGCAGCTTGCCGAGAAAAGCACCTTTCTTGAAACGGCGTACCTTCTGATCAAGGGCGAGCTTCCGGACAAGGAGCGTCTTGCCGTCTGGACCTACAATATCCGTCACAACACCATGACTCACGCCAACATGACGAAGTTCATGGACGGATTCCGTTACGACGCCCACCCGATGGGTATTCTTGTCGGAACGATCGGTGCGCTTTCAACATTTTATCCCGATGCGAAGGATATTTCGAACGAGGAGTCGAGGAAGCTGCAAGTCCGTCGCATGATCGGCAAAATCCCCACGCTTGCTGCGATGAGTTTTCGCCACAGCATGGGTTTCCCTTACGTCTTGCCTGACGATGATCTCAGCTACAGCGGCAATTTCCTGTCCATGATGTTCAAGATGACCGAGCTGCACTACAAGCCCAATCCGGTGCTTGAAAAGGCTCTCGACGTTCTGTTTATCCTGCATGCGGATCATGAACAGAACTGTTCGGCCAGCGCAGTCCGAGCTGTGGGAAGTTCCGGTGTCGATCCTTTTTCCGCTATCGCGGCCGGTTGCGCGGCGCTTTACGGGCCGCTTCATGGCGGCGCCAACGAAGCGGTCATTCAAATGCTCATCAAAATCGGATCGCTTGACAAGGTTCCCGAGTTCATTAAGTCCGTCAAAGCCGGGGAAGGCCGTTTGATGGGTTTCGGGCACAGGGTTTACAAGAACTACGATCCCAGGGCGAAAATCATCAAGGACATCGCTTTCCAGGTTTTTGAGGAAACCGGCCGCAATCCCATGCTCGATATCGCGCTCGAGCTTGAGCGAATCGCTCTTGAGGATGATTATTTCGTCAGCCGCAAGCTCTATCCCAACGTCGATTTTTATTCCGGTCTGATTTATCAGGCAATGGGTTTCCCCCTCGACATGTTCCCCGTTCTCTTCGCTATCGGCAGGGTTCCCGGCTGGCTGTCACAGTGGATCGAACAGGTCAAGGACGGCGAGCAGAAAATATCCAGGCCTCGTCAGATATATCTCGGCCAGGAGAAAAGAGACTATATTCCCATGGAACAGAGACCGAAAAACCGGCTGGACGAGGAGAAATTCGGAATCTGCAGGCTGTAGACCTTTTAATTACCAAACGCATGATCAATGTCTGTCACCAGAGATGATGTCGCTTATATCGCCGGTCTTGCCCGCTTGCGTTTCAGCGACGACGAAATGGCTACCATGACCACGGAACTCAACAGTATTCTGCACTACGTGGAAAAGCTCAACGAAATCGATACGGATGGTGTTGAACCGCTCAGCAGCATCCACGACCAGGCAAATGTGCTCAGGGATGATGCCGAAGGCGATACCGTTTCCACCGAGCTTGCACTGCAGAATGCTCCTGACCGGCAGGATCGTTTTTTCAAGGTTCCGAAAGTGCTCGGGTAGCGTCTCGGGACGTGGAACTTTCAGAGAAGGATGGTGGAGTGCTTTTTCAGGTGAAGGCTCAGCCCCGCTCGTCGAAAAGCCGGATTTGCGGGGAGTATGACGGGCGCCTGAAAGTCACCCTGAAGGCGGCTCCGGTCGATGATGCCGCTAACCGTGAGTGCTGTGCGCTGTTTGCGAAGCTTTTCGGCGTGGCTCCTTCCCGTCTCAGCATTGTCGCCGGCATGAGCTCCCGCAACAAAACCGTCCGTGTGGAGGGCATTTCTTTTGAAGAGGTCGCCCGGATTCTTCTGCGGGAGGGAGCTGCAACGTGAGAGCGGTTGTACAGCGAGTGCTTTCAGCTTCGGTCACTGCCGCCAGCCGGAATCCGTCGGAAATCGCCGGCGGTCTTCTGGTGCTGCTCGGCGTGGCTCCCGGCGACACTCTTGCCGAGGCTGAATGGATGAGCAGGAAACTTGTGCATCTGAGGATTTTTGATGACGATACAGGAAGGATGAACCGCTCGGTGCATGATACCGGGGGAGAGATGCTTCTGGTATCGCAGTTTACCCTTTACGGAGACGCGAGCAGGGGGAACCGTCCGGGTTTTTCAGGCTCCGCTGACTTCGAAACAGCCCGCCCGCTCTATGAGTCGGTTGTCCGCCTGACCGGGCAGGAGCTTGGCCGGCCGGTCAGTACCGGATGGTACGGCGAATCCATGCAGGTGGCTCTTGTCAACAATGGTCCAGTAACCCTTATTCTCGATACCCCTCGACGCCCATGAACGCTGTTATCCTGATTCCGGCAAGGCTTGATTCAAGCAGGTTGCCGAAGAAAATGCTTGCCGATCTTGAGGGCGAACCGCTGATTGTGCGTACCTGGCGGCAGGCTCTTCAGTCGAAATATGCCGACAGGGTCGTTGTTGCTACCGACAGCAGGGAAATTGCCGGAGCGCTGGAGGCTTACGGCGCCGAAGTGGTGATGACCTCTCCGGAGGCGCGTTGCGGCACCGAGCGGATTGCCGAAGCGGCCAGGAGCATCGATGCCGAAGTGTTTCTGAACCTCCAGGGAGATGAGCCGCTCATCGATCCCGGCAATATCGATCGTTGCCTGGAGCCGTTTCTCGGCCTCGATCCTCCCGATTGTTCCACACTGGTTTTTCCGATGCTTTCGGACGATTGCCAGCAGATTGAAGACCCCAACGTTGTCAAGGTCGTTCTGAACCGGCACGGCAACGCGCTTTATTTTTCAAGGAGCCCGGTGCCCTTTCAGCGGGAGGTGTATGCTTCCACACAGTTTTACCGCCACATAGGGCTCTATGCGTTCAGTGCCGACGTTCTGCAGCGTTACGCAGCCCTTCCTCCCTCCATGCTTGAGCTGGCCGAATCGCTTGAACAGCTCAGGCTTCTTGAAAACGGGTTCAGGATACGGTGCGTTACCACTACCGTCGATCATCCCGGAGTCAATACCCAGGAGGATCTCGAACTGGTGCGCCGGATTCTCAGGGCATCGCTTTCCCGCTGACCGTTGCCGTTACACTGCCGTCGTGAAAGAGAATTTCCGCCCTGTCGGAGCATGCAAGCTCGCATGATCCGGTAATGAAGCGGCCATCTTTTTTCACCAGTGCATACCCCCGTTCAAGCGTTTTGCGGTAGTCGAGCAATGCCAGATGCTGATTCGCTCCCGCGAATTCCACCGCTTTCTGCAGCCATTTTCTTCTGATGGATTGGGCAAACTGTTCGGGAATGTTTTCCAGTTTTTCCGAAAGCTGCTGCAGCTGTATCAGGGGGCGGTTGAATGCGTAACTCTGCCGCAGCGAGTCGATTTCCATTTCTGCACCGTCCAGTTTGGCCTGCATGAGGGTGTTTTGACGTGCTTGAAGATTGTCGATGGTTTTCAGGAGATCCATTCTGTCGGGGACGGCAAGCTCGGCGGCCATCGAGGGAGTTCCCGCCCGGAGATCGGCAACCATGTCGGCTATGGTGAGATCGGTTTCATGGCCAACGGCGCTGATGACGGGTATCGATGAACGGTAGATCGCTTCGGCGACCCTTTCTTCGTTGAACGCCTGGAGATCCTCCATGGAACCGCCGCCTCGGGCAACGATCAGCACATCCGTTCGGTGCCGGGGGTTCGGCGGATTGTTGAAATAGTCGATTCCCCGCTCTACATCCCGTGCGGCATCGGCGCCCTGCACCTTGACAGGGTAGAGCAGAATTCGTGCTGCGGGAAAACGGCGTTCGATCACCTTGCCCATATCCTCGATTACCGCGCCGGTCGGGGAGGTGATGATTCCGATGGATTCCGGTACCCGGGGCAGCTTTTTTTTTCTTTCCGGATTGAAATAGCCGGCTTTTGCGAGTTTCTGAAGCAGAAGGGCAAAGGCCTGTTGCAGCAGTCCCTGTCCCGCCGCATGGACGGCGGTGCAGATGAGCTGATATCGTCCGGAGGGGGGATAAACCTCCAGGCGTCCTTCGGCGATCACCTCCATGCCGTCCTTCAGTTCGGTGCCGATCCGGTTTCCGGTATTCTTCCAGATCACCGCGGCGATCTGAGCCTGCTCATCCTTGAGGGTCATGTAGCTGTGCCCTGAGCTGTGCCGCTTGTAATTGGAGATTTCACCTCTGACCCTGACCAGAGGGAAGAGGCTTTCAAGCTCGTTTTTGATCTGCATGGTCAGTTCACTGACCGAAAGTGAGGCCTGGCTCATCAGGATGATGCGGATAATGTTGGAAAAGCAGCTTCATCATAGATAACAAAAACCGTGGAAAAACGGGCCTCTTCTCCTGTTCTTCCGATTCCGCACACTGATGGCGGGGTATGATTTGCAGGGGATATAGTATATTAAAACCCAAAAGCTATCGAGGGGCAACGGCCTGACCATGCAATTATGACACTCCGTACCAGAAACGATATTTCCCTGCCTGACGGCGCAGAACGTGATGCTTCGGCAGAGCGCTATCTTCCGGCGCTTTCAGGTGCAATGTGTGCGGAACTGCTCGAAAACCGTTCGGTTCCGGTTTCCGGTCTTGGCATGTTCACCATCAGGCACCTTCCGGCTGAACGGCGTCCCGGAAAAGAGGGAATGCAGTATCATCCTCCCGAAAATCGGGTTGTTTTCGAAAAACGCGATGTGGCAGTGGCGGATTTCGTGAAGATGATCTCGATGCGCATGCATCTCGAACGTTCCGAGTGCGGACCCCTGGCATCCGTTTTCCCCCTGTTTTTTAAAAACAGGATGAGGGAACAGGGATCGGTTGTTTTTCCCGGTTTCGGCACGCTGTTTTCAGAAAAGGGACGGTTGGGGTTTGAGACCGACGCGCTGCTTCAGGAGCTTATAAACAGTGAATACCGAAACCTGGGAGCGATAGCCCTCTCTTCACCGCCCGCTCCGGAGCCGCTCAGGCGGAAGCGGCGGCTTCCGGTTATGGTGGCCGCAGGTATCGTTCTGGCGGCAATCGCGTCGCTCTTTGTTTTTTTATGGCAGAATCAGGGAGCGCTTCCTGTCGCAGCCGATCGTCCCGTCACATCCTTGTCCGGAGCGGACAAGGATGTGACGGCGGCGGGCGGGGATGCGAAGAGTGGCACCCTGGTATCGGCGCGGGATGGAGCGCTTCTGGAAGTGGGAGAGTATGCGGTGGTTCTGGCAACGTTTCAGCGGAAACAGTCCGCCCTGCAGGAACGTCGCCGGATAATGGTTCCCGGGGCTGTGATTTTCATATGGCCGGTTACCGGAGGCGGAAAGCAATATTACCGGCTTGCCGCAGGAAGATTCAGAAGTTCCGGAGCAGCCGCCGCATGGATGGATTCCACCGGTCTCGGACGGGACGGCAAAGCGTATATACAACAAGCAAAGAGGAGGGTAGTACCGCATGGAGAAGAAGGGTTGTAACAATCTGCATCCCCAGTCGATGTGTCCTGCATTTGGAGGTTTGCGGGTACTGATGAGAATCGACGGCGTTCAGGTCTGTCTTGTAGCCGATCAGGGCTGCGCTTACGGGCTGACTTTCGTTTCACATTTTTATGCGGCCCGCAAGTCGGTAGTTACGCCTGAACTGATGAACGTGCAGATTTCCGGCGGCACCATGATCGACGATCTTCGCCGCACCATCGCCGAAATCGGTATGGACCCGGCCGTGAAATTCATTCCCGTTGTCAGTACCTGCGTTGCCGAAACGGCAGGTATAGCAGAAGAGCTGCTGCCTGCAAAAGCCGGTAATGCCGAAGTGCTTCTGGTGCGTCTGCCGGCATTTCAGCTGCGTACACACCCGGAAGCGAAGGATGTTACCGTCGCGACGCTTCTCAGGCGATTCGCTTCGACGGATGGCGCAAAAAAGAAAAAATCTCTGGTGATTCTCGGAGAAATCTTTCCGGTTGACGCCATGACTATCGGGAGTGTTCTGCAGAAAATCGGGGTCGAGTCGGTTATTGCCCTGCCAGGAACCTCCCTTGACGACTATATGGAGGCGGGAAGAGCGGCCGCCTGTGCGGTACTGCATCCGTTTTACGAACGTACCGCCGAATTTTTTGAAAAAAACGGAGCGGTAATCGTTAAAGGCAACCCTATCGGCGCGAACGGAACGGCTCAGTGGATAGCGCGTGTCGGCGAAGCGCTCAATCTCGACAGCGGGCTTGTCGCTTCCGTGGCTGAAGAGGAGCGTCAGAAAGCCCGTGACGTCATGTCGCGTTTCGGTGATCTCAAGGGCAGCGTCATCGTTGCCGGTTACGAAGGTAATGAACTGCCGGTTGTCAGGCTGTTGCTCGAAGCGGGTCTCGATGTGCCCTATGCCTCTACCTCGGTAGCCCGCATGCCTCTCGGGGAGGAGGACCACAAGGTGCTCACCATGCTTGGAACCGAAATCCGCTACCGTAAATATCTCGAGGAGGACATGGATGCCGTGTTGCGCTACAAACCCGATCTGGTGATCGGCACCACTTCGCTCGACAGTTTCGCCAAGGAGCAGGGCATTCCGGCTATCTACTATACGAACAACATCTCGGCACGCCCGCTGTTTTTTGCTGCCGGTGCGGCCACCGTGCTTGGCATGGTGAGCGGTCTGCTTGCCCGGAAGGAGGTTTTCCTCTCGATGAAGGAGTATTTCACGACGTGAAGATGCTTTTTCCGGTTCAGCGAAATCCTTTGCCTATATAGTCTTCCACCGCTATTTCTTCGGGTAGAATATAGACGATGCCGCCCTTCGGTTTGAACAGCGGGCTGATTACGGTTTTATAGAACGAGGACGTGGCGTTGATACATCCCCATGTTATCCGGTTGTCATCAGGAGTCGCCGACTGCAGCCGCACGGTTCTCTGCTGACCTGCTACCTCCGCGACGGGATGAATGGCAATTGCGTAATCGTAATCGACCCAGAGCAGTTCCCTGCCGTGAAGATCCCTGCCCGTTCGTGCGCGGTATCTTCCCGCCGGAGTAACCCGGTCTTCGGCGGTTATATCACCCAGTTTCGCGTTCAGGGTGCCCGGATTTATGCGATCCAGTCTTGCTATCCCCAGCAGTACCGGTGCCGATGCGACAGGCGTGCCGTTTGCCTGAAAAACAAAAATTTTCGCATTTTTTTTGTCGATCAGAGCAAACGGCAGCTGTTTGTTGTCGTTTGTGTCGCCTATCCAGGAAAGGGTCCGATCGACGGCTTTCTCGGCATTCGTAACCCTGAAGCGAGTTGTATCCGTTGGGTTTTCACCGCCATAGGCGGGGTATATGCCATTGGTAACGGCAAGAACTGCCAGGCCGAAAGCATAACGGGAAAGACGAACGGCAAGACTATCTCTGAGGGACATGCCAATGGGGATTTATTGCAGTATGTATGGTCTTTTTGTTGCTGTACCAGCTATAAGGTCAGACTCAAAGGCAAGAATTTTCCGGTTTTCCGAAAATAAAGCGGTCAACCGGTCCGGTCACAATCATGGCAGTTATAGTTACGCCACTGGTGAATCGACTGAATCGGGATCATTCCTGTCCGGGATATCCGATCCCTGTATCCAGGGTCACTTTATCGGAGTTTTTTCTGCAGACCCTTTGTTTTCTGGTGGCGCAGGCGATTCAACAGGGTTATTCCGTTCTGTTGCTGTTTTTGAAGGAACAGTGCCATTGGCGTTAAACTGCGTGACATTAACATGCGTGATGATGATTTGCGCGGCCGGATTTACGGCGGTGGTTCCGACAGTCGGGGCTGCCGGAGGCGGCGTGGATATCGAGATTGATTTTGCGATCAATGGCGTTGAAGAGAGTGATAACAGCATGGCAACTGTTATTCGAAGAAATACATGGTTGTCTTTCATGACAGTTGTTTATTCAATAGGAAAGTTTTTTGATACTCCGGGATCTTGAATTCAGGCTGTTTTAAGTAAGGTATTGACATTGAATGCATTAAATGGGGGCGCTTTGGGTTGTCTGTATCATCCGGCTTACGATCCCAGCGGCGTTCAATGACCTTGACGGCAGTGTCCTCTCTTTTTCAATATACTGTATGTGAAACGGCAAAAACAACCGCCACGGAAACATAACGGTGAAATCGAAAGATGAAAATATGGGGTCTGTTCAGAACGGTGTGCAAGCGGTCATCTCCATCGATGCTGTGAGCTCTGACAAAAATTTCAAGCATAATCCCGACCAGCCTGAACGCAAAAGAACACCGGAGGCATAGCCGCCCCGGTGTTCTTTTGCGTTCAGGCTGGTCTTTATTCGGAACTCCTTCACCATCCAGGCCGGGTCGGGACTAATTTCTCGGACTTTTCGGTGCAAGTTCGCCGTTTTCAGGCGGTGCGACCGTTTCTGCAGCAGGGGTATCCTGTGCGACAGCTTTGGGCGTTTCAGGGTCTCCCGTCTTGAACTGGGTCACATTGATCGTGTTGGCTCCGATTTGCACTGCCGGAATGATGCTTGGAACATTGATGGCAGGCACCACCGGAGGAGGTGTTATAACTGGCGGGCATGTCGGAGGAGGTTCCGGTACGCAGATAGCCATTGATGTCACCGGAGAGAGCGACAACAGCATTGCGGCTGTCAACGGAAGAAATAGGTATTTGTGTTTCATTGCGGTTGTTTGTTTGATGCATTAAGCGAATTACAGCATGAATCCGGTTCCGATACCTGCTATCAGGCGGACACCGTCACCGGAATTATCCGTAAGATCTGCTGCTCCAAGCGTTATGACGACCGGTACCTTATTGCCGACAAAAAAGTTTTTCGATATGCCGGTATTCAGGTTTACACCATTCCAGTCGGCAATGACGTTGAATGCATTAAACACCTCATAAGCCACATTGCCGAATACATAGGTACCGTGTTCTCCTTTTCCTTCGACGATATCCCGGTCGCTTTTATTGCCGAAACGTCCATTGCCCGCTCCGATGCTGAAATGGAGTCTGGAGCTGTTGGTTTCTGTATCGACGAAAGCATCTCCTCCGACGCTGTGGCTGAATACCACGTAATAGCTCTCCTCGATATCCCACCTCTTCGAGTCGCAAAGATCGATATTTTCAACGCCGGCGCCAATGGCAGAAGCATTTCCGAGATTGCGGAACGCGTGAACGTTCAGGGTGAAGTCGTCGAGCTTGCCGGGATCGAGCGCGATCAGCGTGGCCTGAATTCCGAGATTTTTATAGGGATTGCCTATGCCTACTCCAAGAGCCGCTGCGGTTTCCGTATCATCGGTGTAGGGCGCCGGTGTCGTTAAAGCCGCTCCGGCATAAACTGTCCCATAGGCATTTCCCCATGCTACAGGAGTTGTAAGCGATTTGCCGTGCATATTGGGATATACGGAAGAGAACGCGTGAGCCTGGTTCGGAAAGTAAGCGGTCATCGCAGCGGCACACAACAGGAAAAACAGGGCATTTACTTTTTTCATGGGACTCAGTGTTGAAAGATTAGGTTATCATAATGTCTCATAATGAGACATCGCGTCTGGTTCTCGTACATTAAGTATCAAGAACAGGACAGCTGTTTTGCTGCCAAAGCTTACCCTTCGTGTTTGTTTGCTTCTTTCCTGCCGGAGTACGCTGGCTTTTCGCCGTTCACCCAGGGAGGCTTCTTTTTACTATCTACATATACTGTGCCATGATTTGTTTTCTGTTATTTAATCGTATATTTACGATGAACTATAATTATGACCATGCAGAGATCATTATCGGCGGTTGAGTACAGCAGGGACGAGGAGGTGCTGGCTGGTATGGCCAAGGCGCTGAGCCATCCGGTCAGGGTGAAAATCCTCAAGCTCCTTTCGGGAGTCTTGCGGAAAATCTGTAATGGTTTGCATGGGTCCGAATCCGGTAATGCCATGGGAATGTGAAAAGCCGGAAATTGTCTGTCACAGGAGAAAACCATCGACCCCAACCAGCCTGATCAGAAGAACGAAATCGTGTATCCGAAGCTGATCGGGCAGTGCCGGATAGGGAGTGATGATGCGATATAATTGATGGTTACTTTGTGTTGTTGCAGTGATCATTGATTATATTAGTGGTGATTAATCATGCGATCTACGAGATCCATCCGTTGCTCATTTCTGTTATCTGACCTCAGCCGAAGAACCTCATGTGAATATTCCGGGTTTGCCGGAATTCTTTTTTTGGGATTTCTCAATTGACATTTTCCGCTCCTTCACCATTGCTTATTGCCGTTTATGGAGGAAAGAGACTCTTTTTACCTTGGGGCCTTGCTGCATGACGTTGGCAAGTTCATCCAGCGCGCACAGCTGACTCAATGGACTCGTTCAGCACGTGATTATATCAGTCGTGCAGGGAGAAGTCATGCGCATAAACGCTATTCGGCAGCATTTCTCAGGCTGTTCCGTGACAAGGGTTGGCTTGCTGATGTAAACATTGAACAGGTCGAACAATATGTGTTGCATCACCATGCCGCCTGGGATAGAGGGTATACTGATTTGTGCAGAAAGAATGTTCCGGTCAAACTTATAAGGATTGCTGATGTCTGGGCATCAAAAGAACGGATAAAGGTCGATTTTCTTGAGCCCGTATCGTATTCAAGAGCAAGGCTGCAATCGATATTCTCAAGTATCAGGTTAACCGACAAAACTGGAGATGACTATGCTCCTGACCTTGAATACCACGATCTGACACCACTTTCCATGAAACCGGAGGCGCTGTTTCCAGCAGGTCAGTTTCCAAGGTTTCCTCAGCAGGCGTACAGACCGATCATCGATCAATTCAAGGAATCATTCGGAAAGGTTCGAAATGATGAAGAGTTGTTGCCGCTGCTCTGGAAGTATTTCAATACCGTTCCAGCCCAGACTCCGAACAGAAAACAGGGACCACTTCTTGACAGGCCGGACATCAATCTTTTCGACCATTCAAGGGTTACGGCAGCCATAGCGCTTTGTTTGTATGACGAGTGGCAACATGGCAAATGGCAGGGTAGAGAGAATGAAATTATCGGCTATAAGCCCGGTGGACAAGAGCAAACCGTATTGCCTGTCCCATGTATTCTGATTGGCGGGGATATTTCAGGCATCCAGAAATTCATTTTCAATGTGCCTTCAAAAAAAGCAGCCAAAACACTCAAGGCACGGTCATTTTACGTACAGCTTTTTGCAGATGTTTGCGCAAGAAAGGTTCTTGATTTACTGAAGCTTAAACCGGCAAACCTTCTGTACAACGGTGGCGGCAGGTTTTACATCCTTGCTCCAAAATACCGGGAGCCTCAGCTCGATGAGTGCTGGAAAGAGATAATGCAGAGTCTGCTCAACCGTGACTTCATCGACGACGAACTGTACCTTTCTCTTGCTTCTGTTGATGTTGCTCCCGGCGACTTCATGAGCGAGTTCGGCCGGAAATGGGCTGACGTGAACAAACTGCTTGAGGATGCAAAACTGCAGAAATTCAGGCAATTGGGATGTGAGGAGATATTTAAACCCAGAACACAACGTTCAGCAGGCGAAAAGCCGAAAAAAGGCGACCTGTATACGGATATTACCGGATTATTGAGATGCAAAACCTACAAGGTTTCAAGTTTCGGGAATCCCACCCCGGAATCGGAAGGTGATGAGTGGAAAAAGCTTTTCAGGTCGATCGGATATGACGTGAATTTTACCAATGGCAGTACAGCCGACAGCAGCGAAAAAACAGTTCGATTCAACTCAACGGACTTCGAAGGTAGCTATTCAGACTACCGATTTGCCGTTAAGGACCTGCCACGTTGGGAAGCTGAAACCATCAAGCGGTTCAGAGAGCATCTTGAACTGTATGGACGCAGCATGGAGGATTATCTGGACGATGATGAAAAAACAGGAGAAAAACGTCCTTTAAAGGATGACGATATCATCACCTATTCACAGC
>NZ_JBAWHG010000065.1:0-3045 GCF_049593655.1 Chlorobium sp. | reverse complement strand
GCATCGAGCGGCCTTTTGGCTATGGCCTCGTGCAGGGATTTGAAGTTGCTGCCGGTTCCGGAGCAGAACACGGCAAGGCGGATTTTATGGTTGGGCATGCGGTTGTTCGGTGTTTCGGCGTAGCTGATAGTTTTCCTGCCTTAATATGCATCCGTGGAGGACTTTTTTCAAACGGCAGGGTTTGCCGATCTGCCATTGCATGATTTCCGAGGGGTTTTCCGGCAAGCTGCCGGAAGCGGTATATTTAACCTCATGAAAAGAGAGAACGATAATTCTTTGCAGAGCGACATGGATACTTTCTGGAAAGGCAAAAGCGCCATCGTGACGGGTGCGGCTTCCGGCATCGGGTTTGCACTTGCTGCCGGACTCACTGAACGCGGTTCGAGGGTATGGATGGCAGACATCGACGGTGCAAGGGTGCAGAAAGCTGCGGCATCGCTCGGTTCCGGCGTGCATCCCGTGACGCTCGACGTGTGCGACGCCGTTGCGTTCCGCAAGGTTGTCGAAGGTGTCGCGCGCGATGCGGGCGCCGTCGATTTTCTCTTCAACAACGCAGGTATGCTGTTTTCGGGCGAGGTTCTCGACTCCGACGAGGCGCAGTGCGACAGGATCATCGATGTCAACATCCGGGGAATGGTGAACGGAACGCTGGCAGCCTATCCCCTGATGGTCGGCCGGGGGCGCGGCCATATCGTCAATATGGCTTCGCTTGCGGGGCTTGCTCCCGCTCCGCTGCTTTCCATGTACTCCATGACCAAGCACGCCGTGGTGGGGTTCAGTTCGAGCCTCCGTTACGAAGCCGAACGGCACGGCGTGCGCATCAGCACCATCTGTCCTGCGGGCGTCGATACGCCGCTGCTCGACGAAGGTCCGCTTTCGGGAGCCGAATCGGAGAGGTGGCGGCCGGATGTGCGGAACTACCTGACCCTTGCCGCCGGTCGGCTCTGCACCCCGCAGCAGGTTGCCCGCGAAGCCCTGCGGGGAGTGGAACGCAACCGGGAGCTGATCATCATACCCGCCCGTGCGCGCCTGACGGCGCTGGCATACCGTTTCGCCCCCGGCCTCGTCGCCGCATTCGGCAGGCAGGTCGTTGCGACGGTGATCGGGAAGGGAAGGGGATGAGGTGTTATGCCGGAAATTTCCGTACCTTTACCGTAATGCTCTTCCTGCTGCACAACGGCGCAGCGAAGGCATTACGACATGTGTACGCTATGATGCGACTGCTCCCGAGTGACTGATGTGCCCCGATGATCGACGTTTTCCGCCCGATGCAACAGGCTGTTCATGCTTTATTTTCGTGGTATCAACAACAACGCAGTACCCATGTGGCAGATCGTTTTCATGCTTCTGGTTTCGCTGGTGCTCTCATCCTGCTCGAAAAAACCGGAAGATCCGCAAACGCTGTACGAGAAATACCGCAGCAGCGTGGTGCTCGTCAAGAACCAGTACTACTACTCCCTTACCTTCGACAACGGCATGCGCCTTTTCTTCACGCTGAACGAAAAGGGAGCCCCGCCCGAGATTTACGATACCGAGGGCGAAGCCGTCGAGCATGCGAGCATCGCGTTCGGTACCGGGTTCTTCGTGAGTCGGGACGGCAGGATCGCCACGAACCGCCATGTGGTGAACCCGCTGAACCAGGGGAAGGATGCCGCCGGCTACATAACACGGATAATCGCCGAAATCAAGCGGATACTGGGCGAAAAGATCGAGGAGAAGATCGCCGAACAGAACAAATTGCGAAACTACTTCGATACCAACTACTACAGTCTCGATGAGAACTCGATCAGCGAACTGAAGCAGGCCTATGCGAATCTCGAAACGCAGATCACCGAGATGAAAGGTTTGCTCGGCAGAATCTCCTACAACCCCGACAATACGACGATACAGGTGCATGTGGTGGATATCGGCGTGGCTTACGACAACACCTACGTGACTTCGCTTCAGGACTTCAAAAGCTGCGTGGTGGTGAAGCAGTCGGGCGACGAGGCTGTGGATCTGGCCCTTATCCAGCTCAAGGACAAGCGCACGCCGGAGCATATCACGGAGTTCATTTCGCTGGAAGGGGAGGAGGGAAAGCCGGAAACGCCGCCTGCAATCAACGACGACGTGTACATGATCGGCTACAACTACGGACTCGAACTTGCGGTAACGAAGGAGGGCATCAAGTCGCAGTTCACGGCGGGCAAGATCACCCAGGAGCCCGACGACAACCGCATGCTGTACTCCATACCCACCCTGCCGGGATCGAGCGGCAGCCCCATCATCGACAAGTGGGGGAGGCTCGTGGCGGTGAACTTCGCCAAGATCTCCGATACGCAGAGTTTCAGCTTCGGCATACCGAAAGAGCGGCTCGTGGAGCTGCTCGGCACGACGGCTTCAGGTGCGGACGCGGGAGCTTATGCCGAGCGGGTTGAATCGGACAGTCCACCTGCAGCGGCCCCGGCTCCTGCTCCTTCACCGGCGCCAGCCACGGCCCCGGTTTCTCCGGCCCTGCAGGCCAACCGGGACGAGGTGTACCGGAGCGCCATCCGCGGATTCGTGGCCGCCGAGGACAGCAGGAATTTCGACAGGCTCTTCAGCTTCTTTTCGGACAGCCTCATTCGCTTCTGGGACCTCTCGAACCCCACCTATAACGACCTGCTGAACCGGTACCGGTACGTATGGGGCAAAACCAGCCAGTCGCGCAACCTCATCACGGATATCCGCAAAATCACCGACCGCACCTTCGATCTGTATACCGAGTACGAATATTACGACCGGCGCAGGGAGAGGACCATATCGAAAAGCAGTCGGGTCCGCTACCATTTCGACGGATCGGGGAAGATTGATGAGGTGTATGGGGTTGAGTGAGATGAGATAGGTTAGAGTCTTTTTTATCTAGAAGTGCACTTTCTGCGATTTTTTTCTGACTTTTCTCATTTAAGTCGATGTATGGGTAATTATTCTTATTAGTTGTGTTTGTGTTTTGAAGATAAATTTCTTTAATTAATAATAGGTTTTGTTGATTTTCTCTAGTTTATATTCGGTTCTACCGAGTAAGGA
>NZ_JBAWHG010000064.1:0-9473 GCF_049593655.1 Chlorobium sp. | reverse complement strand
CAATTCGCATTACCGTCAAATAACATAACCCTTTCGGGCGTTTTACCGTCGAGTTGTTTTGTCTCATTCCTCAACGGGCTCCTAATGTATCACCCTCCTGCCATACTTCCAAATCCTTTTCCCTTTTTCTTGCAGGAAAATTAAAAAAAATCGGTTCCGCTCAGTGCTCCTGCCGGCTTTCGGCAGGCTCGAATGACGCCATATCGGGCGCAGAGAAAGACGGCTGGTCTACCGGCAGCTCCATCTGCCGTTCTCCCTGACGAAACGCCTTGGCAGCCGCCACAAAGCCGTGAAAGAGCGGATGCACCTTCTGCACCCTCGATTTCAGCTCCGGGTGGAACTGCACGCCCACAAACCAGCGGTGATCCCTGAGCTCCACGATCTCGACAAGTTCACCGTTCGGAGAGGTTCCGGAAAAGATCATGCCGTTGTCCTCGAAGGGCTTGCGGAAGGTATTGTTGAATTCGTACCGGTGGCGATGCCGCTCGTTGATGAGAAACTTCTGATAGACGGCGTGAGCCCTGGTGCTGTCCCTGAGAATGCAGGGATAGCTTCCCAGGCGCATGGTCCCGCCTTTCTCCTTGACCTTTTTCTGGTGCTCCATGAGGTCGATGACCGGAAAACGGGTGCGCTTGTTGAATTCGGTGGAGTTGGCCTCGTGCAGGCCGCAGACGTTGCGGGCAAACTCGATGGTGGCGCACTGCATGCCGAGACAGATGCCGAAGAAGGGAATATTTCTCTCCCTGGCAAAGCGGATGTACTGGATCTTGCCTTCGATGCCCCGGTCGCCGAAGCCGGGCGCCACGAGAATGCCGTTGACATCTTCGAGCTCCTTTTCAAAATCGAAGTTTTTCCCTTCGGCGTCCTCGGCCCTGAGCAGCCGGATGTTCACCCTGACGTTGTTGCTCGCTCCGGCGTGCACGAAGGATTCGATAATGGATTTATAGGCGTCGGGATACTCGGTATACTTGCCGCAGATGCCGATGGTGACCTCGCCCTCCTGCGGATGGCTTACCTTGTTGCAGAACTCTCTCCAGTAACTGAGATCCGGCTCCCTGAATTTTTTCAGCCCGAGCTTCTTCATCACCCGCAGGTCGAGCTTTTCCTGAAGCAGCATGAGCGGCACTTCGTAGATGGTATCGCAGTCGTTGAGCCCGATAACGTCGAGATCGTTGACGTTGCAGAAATGGCCGACCTTGTTCTTGATCTCCCGCGAAAGCGGTTTTTCGCTCCGGCAGACCAGAATGTCCGGCTGGATGCCGGTTTCGAGCAGCATTTTCACGCTGTGCTGCGTAGGCTTGGTCTTCAGCTCGCTTGCGGCCTTGATGTAGGGCACGAAAGTGAGGTGAATGTTCAGCAGGTTGCGCTCTCCCATTTCCAGCTTCATCTGGCGCATGGCCTCGAGAAACGGAAGGGATTCGATATCGCCGATCGTGCCGCCGATTTCGGTGATGAGCACATCGAGGTTGCCGTTTTTGGCGAGTTCCGCCATACGGTCCTTGATTTCGTCGATCACATGAGGAACAACCTGAACCGTCGCTCCGAGGTATTCGCCGCGGCGCTCCTTGTCGATGACCGACTTGTAGACCCGCCCCATGGTGAGGTTCGAGGACTGGGAGGTCGATTCATCGAGAAAGCGCTCGTAGTGGCCAAGGTCGAGATCGGTTTCGGCTCCGTCGTCGGTAACGTAGACCTCTCCATGCTGGTAGGGAGACATGGTGCCCGGATCGACGTTGATGTAGGGATCGTATTTCTGAATGGCTACACGAAGGCCCCTGGATTTCAGCAGAAGCCCGAGCGAAGCAGACAGTATGCCTTTTCCAAGTGATGAAATCACCCCTCCGGTAACGAATATATGCTTCACATTTTTCGGTCGCGCCATAAGTTTCTCTCTCGTTGTTTAATAAAAAATCGATCCCGGTTTCCCGGGACCTGCCACTTACCCGAGACTCCTGTGAGCACCGTCGCAGAAAGGCATCCTGGCCGAAAGCGCGCAGCTGCAGATGGCGACGTTCTTTTCGACCTCGATTTCGACTTTGTAGGGCTGCTGGCCGCTGCCTTTGTGAGAACCGTCGCACCAGGGCCTGTTCTTCGATCTGGCGCAGGCGCAGTAATATTTCGTGCCCGGCTGCTCTTTAACGATGAACGGTCTGCTGGGGTCCATGATCGCCTCCCTGTTTGGGTGTCTCCTCCGAGTCTCTCCGCTGTTTAAAAAAGATCGATCTGCCCGTCGGCATCCTCGATAATCGAATCCGTATCGTCCACATCCTCGTCGCTCTTCGGAACCCGCGCAAGCGCGGAAATCTTGTCGCCGGCCATAAGACGGATCAGCCTGACGCCGGAGGTGTTCCTGCCGGTCATCCTGACATCCGACACATGCTGGCGGTTCACGATGCCATGGGCGGTGATGATGATGAGATCGTCGTCGTCGTTGACGTCGATAAGGCCGACCAGCGCTCCGATCTTCTCATGCGCCTTGAGGGTTATCACCCCGCGGGCTCCCCGCTTGGTGAGGCGGTAGTCCTCGACGCGGCTGCGTTTGCCGAATCCGTTGTCGGTAACGGCAAGGAGGGCCATGTCGGTGCGTTTGGTCGTGACCATCGAAATGCACTTCTCGTCCTTGTCGAGGGTGATGCCCTTGACGCCCATGGCGGTTCTGCCCATGGAACGGATCTCGTTTTCAGGGAAGCGCACCGCGTAAGCCGAACTTTTGGCCAGGATGATCTGGTGATCGCCGTCGGTCAGACGGGCGTCGAGCAGCTCGTCGCCCTCCTCGATGGTGATGGCGGCAATGCCGGTCCTGCGCGGGTTCGAGAAATCGTCGAGCGGGGTTTTCTTTACGATGCCTCTGGTCGTGGCCATGACAATGAAACCCGGATCGTCGAAGTTGCGGATATTGATGTACGCCTTGATCTGCTCGCCGGGGCGCAGCTCCATGATATTGGCCAGGGAACGGCCGCGCGCGGCCCTGCCGGCTTCGGGAATTTCGTAAACCTTGAGCCAGTAGCACCGTCCGGTGTTGGTAAAGAAGAGAATGTAGTTGTGCGTCGAGGCGATGAACATGTGCTCGACAAAATCGTCATGCTTTGCCTGGGCGCCGGTAACTCCCTTGCCCCCCCTTGCCTGGCGGCGGTATCCGGAAACCGGAAAGCGCTTGATGAACCCGTCGTGGGTGATGGTGATGACCACGTCCTCCTGGGCGATCATGTCCTCGATGGAGAAATCTCCCTCCTGGGGCACAATCTCGGTCCGGCGTTCGTCGCCGTACACTTCGCGAACCTTCATCAGCTCGTCGCGGATAATCTGCAGCTGCTTTTCGGGACTGGCGAGAATGGAACGAAGCTCCTCGATGATGGCGAGCGTATCCCGGTACTCGGTGTCGATTTTCTGGCGCTCCATGCCGGTCAGGCGCTGCAGACGCATTTCGAGAATGGCCTTCGCCTGAACTTCGGAAAGACCGAAGCGCTGCATGAGCCGGTCCTGTGCCGTGGAGGTATCGGGCGACTCGCGGATGGTGGTGATCACCTCGTCGAGGTTGTCGAGACAGATCTTCAGTCCCTCGAGAATATGGGCGCGCTTTTCGGCGGCGGTAAGGTCGTACTTCGTACGGCGCAGCACGATTTCATTCCGGTGCTTGATGTAGTAGTGCATCATCTCCTTGAGATTGAGCACCCTCGGCACGCCGTCCACCAGAGCAAGCATGATCACCCCGAAAGTCTCCTGCATGGGCGTATGCTTGTAGAGATTGTTCAGCACCACCTTGGCCACCGCATCGCGCTTCAGCTCGATCACGAGACGCATGCCGTCGCGGTCGGACTCGTCGCGGATATCGGCAATGCCTTCAAGCTTCTTGTCATGAACCAGCTCGACGATTTTCTCGATCAGGCGAACCTTGTTGACCTGATAGGGAAGTTCGGTGACGATAATGGACTCGCGGCCGTTCTTCTGGGTCACCTCGACGAGCGCCCTGGCGCGAATCACCACCTTGCCCCGTCCGGTCAGATAGGCCAGGCGAACCCCTTCGTACCCGTAAATGATGCCTCCGGTCGGAAAATCGGGAGCGATAACATGCTTCATGATGTCCGCAATCTCGATCTCGGGGTTTTCGATCACGGCGATGATGCCGTCGACAACCTCGCGCAGGTTCTGCGGCGGA
The DNA here is from genome assembly GCF_049593655.1 of Chlorobium sp. Lineage (NCBI taxonomy): Bacteria > Pseudomonadati > Chlorobiota > Chlorobiia > Chlorobiales > Chlorobiaceae > Chlorobium > Chlorobium sp. Next base: position 5,317 of record NZ_JBAWHG010000064.1, on the reverse strand, counting down.
ATGTTGGTCGCCATACCGACGGCAATACCTGAAGCTCCGTTAACCAGAAGGTTGGGAATCGCTGAGGGAAGCACGGTCGGCTCTTCGAGCGAATCGTCGAAGTTCAGGGAAAAGTCGACGGTTTCCTTGTCGAGGTCCTTGAGCATTTCGCCGGCAATGGGCTTCATGCGCACTTCGGTGTAACGCATGGCGGCAGGGGAGTCGCCATCGATGGAGCCGAAGTTGCCCTGACCGTCGATGAGCGGGTAGCGCAGCGAGAAATCCTGCACCAGACGCACAAGGCTGTCATACACGGCGCTGTCGCCGTGAGGGTGGAATTTACCGAGCACTTCACCGACGATACGTGCCGATTTCTTGTGCGGTTTTCCCGCCTGGAGACCGAGTTCATGCATACCGAAAAGCACTCTCCGGTGCACCGGCTTCAGACCGTCGCGAACATCCGGAAGCGCGCGGCTGACGATAACCGACATGGAATAATCGAGATAGGAATCCCGCATTTCCTCTTCAATACTGATCGGCAATATCCTTTCGCGCTGCATAGGTTTTTTCCGTGTAAAAAATTAATAGTAAACCGCTTAAGGGCGTAATGTATAAAATCCCTCCAACATCTTAAAACGGGGGTGAGAGCGGAGTACCGGCGGCCCGGCAAGCGTGAATCAGTTCACCGTGGTAACCGGCGCATCCGACCAGAGCGACTCGATATCGTAGAAGCTCCGCTCCTCGGGCATGAAGATATGAACCACCACGTCGATGTAATCGAGCAGTATCCAGTGCATGGAATCCATGCCTTCCACATGCATCGGCCTCTCGTTGTCCGCCTTCAGTTCCTCGATAATATGCTCTGCTGCCGCTTTGGCCTTCCTCTCGGAGTCCGCCGTGACGATAACAAAATAATCCGTAATCGACGTCAATCCTTTCAGGTCGAGAATCCTGACCTGCTCGCACTTTTTTTCAAGAGCAAGCTCTGCAGCCCGTCTGGCCAGAAGCCCATTGTAGGATACCTCTTCCGGATGCAGGTCACTGCGTTTTTCATCATGCTCAGAACTGGTCATAAACCTCCGTTATAGTTCAATCAATGGTATAATAAAACAGCCTCGGGGCCATTTCCTTTAAAATAGTAATGATTCATTCTTTTCTTCCTCCCGGCACAAACATTTGCCGGTAATCGGGAAACGCATCTGCCGGCGAGAGTACAGAGCCGAGACTGAAAAGCCTCGAAGCCTCGGGAAGCAGCGAAGCGGCGGAAAAAAAAGTCGCATCGAGAAAACCTGCCGGAGCGCCCTCCCCCGGAACGGGAAAATCGTCAGTCAGCCGGGCCGTCACCACGGCGTCAGGACCCGCAGCTCCTGCCGCCAGAAGCACATCATCCATGGAGCCCCGGGCGGTTTCATCCCCCGTGAGGCCCCGTTCAAGGCCGGCGCGACGGTAACAGCCGTAGTAATATTCTCCCCTGCGTGACGGAACGACCGGAACGAGCACCTCCGCGGCGGTAAAGGGGAGTGCGGCAAGCGCCATGGCCGGAAGGGTCGGAACCGGAACAAGGGGAATGCCGAGACCGTAGGCAATGCCTTTGGCGACCGACATCCCGATACGCAGCGCGGTAAACGAGCCGGGGCCCGAAGAGACGGCAACCGCATCGAGCTGCCCGAGGCCGGCAAGGCTGCCTTCGAGCACCTGCTGCACGAGCGGCATGATGGACTCGGCCGCCCGGTTCCACTCGTCGCAGGAACGCAGGGTTACCTCGCCTCCGCTCATGAGTGCGACGCTGAGAGAAACATGGGTGCACTCTATAGCCAGAATATTCATCGGCAGTCTATCGGGTTATGACGATTCTCCGCGAGTCGCCGCCGCCATGCTGGAGACGAACCACCGCGGTATAACACGAACGGAGGCTCTCGAACCGGTCGCCCCACTCCACAACGGCAATATGCGGCCCGAACAGATACTCCTCGAATCCGATCGCATCGAGCTCCGCCTCCCGTTCAATCCGGTACAGGTCGAAATGGTGCAGATCGACCGCTTTCCCCCGGAAAGATCCGTGATAGATGTTGAAAAGGGCGAACGTGGGGCTGGAAAGCTCTCCCGCGCAGTTGAAACAATCCGCAATGCCCTTCATGAACTCGGTTTTCCCCGCACCGAGCTGACCGCTCAGGCATATCCTGTCGCCGGCCTGCAGCGTGGAAGCGAACTGCCGAGCGTATTCACGGGTCTCTTCGGCGGAGCGGGAGAAAAACTCTTCGGTCGGAGCCATATCAGTCGAGCGGGTTGAAAACCAGTCCGGTCATGATTTTCGGATAAAAAAACGTCGATTTCTGCGGCATCACCCCTCCGGACTCCGAAACGGCAAGCACCTGCCCGACCGTCGCGGGCTTCACCACGAAACCGACCTGCACCTTGCCGGTTTCCACCGCCTCGAACACCTCGCCATCGTCCTTCACATACACCAGATTGCTCTGCTTCGCCATGGCTTCCTGGCCGATGCCGAGCAGGCGGGCAAGCACCACCTCGTGCAGCACGACCAGCCCCAGCTGCTGCAGGGCTGGAGCGATCTCCCTGTCGAGCAGCTCTGCCGGATCGCCTTTCAGCGTAATCCCCAGAACGGAACCCGGGGTGACCACCCCGTATGCGTAACTCGAGGTCGCGGCTTCGAGGTATGCCTTCAGTCCGGCCCGTCCGTCGAGAGCCGTTACGGTAAAATGCTCTTCGAGCCGCCCCCTGAGCCGTGAAGCATCGAAATCCCCAAGGCTGTGCACCAGACGGTGTATGGGAAAAACCACCAGTCCTTTATCATAAATATTGTTCAGATAAACAAGGATAAAATTGTACGGTTCGTTTCCGGTATGCTCCGGATTCGCTTCCGCCCGCTCCCTGCGGTAGTTCAGGCCGGTTTCATAACGGTGATGACCGTCGGCGATATAGACGCTCTTTTCGGCCAGCGCCTGCCGGATCCCGGCAACAAGCTCCGGATCGCCGATACGCCACAGGCGGTTGCGCACGCCCTGGAACACGGCATCGAGAAGCGGCTCACTGGTTTCGGCGTAGTCGGCCACAAGGCGGTCGGCCACACCCTCCTCGTCGGCGTACAGTCCGAAAATCGAACTGATGTTGGTACGGGTTTTCCTGAACAGGTTCAGGCGGTCGGCCTTGGGACCGGAAAGGGTTCTTTCATGCGGCAGCACCTTCTTTTCGGCGAACTCGTGCAGCCGCATCGCGGCAAAAAAGCCGCACCTGGTATGGGTATTGCCTTCCCGATCGGTAAAGGTCTGGCTGTAGGGGTAGAAGGCGGGTTCCGCATCCCGCAGGAGTTCTCCGTTCTTAAGCCACTCGTGCAGGCGCTCGGCCGAAGCCGTGTAGGGATCGGCCTCCACAGGCAGTTCGAGCCGGACGGCGTTGAAGGGCGAAGAGTCGTTAAGCTGCTGCTGCAGCTCCCTGGATATCACGTCGTAAGGCGGGCAGATCAGTTTTGCGGCATCTCCCGCGGTTTCGGGATTGTAGCGTATCGCCCTGAAGGGCTGAATTTCCGGCATAATGTTTGATTTACACTGTTGTTTTCCGATAAAGCCCTGAGTTCCTGACCCCAGGATAAATTCACGCGGCGTCGCGCTCCGATATCCAGAAATCATCATAACCATCCTTGATGATAACCAGAATTTTCCGGTTGCGGCACAGCTCGAGCACGGCAAGAAACGTCACGACCACGATGATGCTCTCCCCGACGCCCTCCACCACCGAACGGAACGATACCTGAACCCGCTCCCTGAGCCGCGCAAGTATCAGCGCGCTTTGCTCCTCGACCGTTACCGGAGCCTCCGTGACGTTGCGGGTCATGGGTTTGGGAATATTTTCAAGCACCGACCGGTATGCCGTTATGAGATGATAGAGTGTAGGACGGTGTATCTCCTCATCGAGTTCGTCGATAACGTTCTGGTCGAACGACTCGGAAAAACCTTTCGCAAAAAGCCGCGCCCTGGCGACAGCCAGTTCCCCCAGTTTTTCGGATGCCTCTTTCATCTGGCGGTATTCCAGAAGCTTCTGCACGAGTTCGGCGCGGGGATCGAACTCATCGGGATCTCCGCCATCCGGAGTGGGGCGGGGAAGAAGCATTTTCGCCTTGATGCTCATGAGCATCGACGCCATATAGATGAATTCGGCGGCGACCTCGAGGTTCATGGAGCGCATGCCGCTGATGTAGGAAATGAAGTCGGCGGTGATCTTCGAGATGGGAATATTGTAGATATCAAGTTCATCACGCCTGATAAAGAATAACAGGAGATCGAGCGGCCCTTCAAATTCTTCAAGAGTGATCCTGAACATTGACGTACGGGGAACAGTTATACTGTTAATTGAATCAAGATAGAAAAAAAACCGCCTGATTACGTAAAAATAACCCGGTGAAATCTTACTATAGGGGGAACCCCGGCGCAGGAAACTTTAAGCCCCATGAACAGCATTGCTATAGTGCGTTTACATCTGTCCCGCAGCCGGGATTGAAGCACTCTTTTGCACCTATGACCTTTTCGGAAGATGACTATGAAAAATAGTGCCCCGGTGTTTCCGATCGCCCTGCTTCTGTTGTTCATTTTCACGAGCACCGCATTTGCCGGCAAGGAAAATGACTATTTCGACAGGGGATACGAAAAACACCTCCAGGGGGACCTGAAAGCCGCCATCAAGGACTATACCAAAGCTATCGAGAAAAATCCCGGATTCGCCATGGCCTATCAGATGAGAGGAGAAGTATGGCAGCGCATGAAGGTTTTCGACAAGGCCATCAATGACTTTTCAATGGTCATCTCCTGCGGCGAACCGCATTTCCTGGCTGTGGGGTACTACAACCGGGGAGTAGCGAAGAACATGGCTGGGGACTTTTCCGGGGCCATTTCCGACTTCAGCGCAGCGCTGAACCTCGACGGAAAAATGGCGGCGGCCTTTTTCCACCGGGGGATCGCCAAAGGCAGGACCGGCGACGCCTTCGGACGCATCGAGGATTTCAGGGCAGCGGCAAGACTGGGTGAAGTCAATGCCGAAAAATGGCTGAACACCTACTATCCGTCGTGGAAACAGCCCGTAGCGATCGTACCTCCGCCGGCACCGGCTCCGGCAAACTGAAGCCGTCGGCCACATACCGGAAATACACAACGAAAAGGCCGCCCGACGGGCGGCCTTTTCGTTGTCTCTTATGCTTTACCGGCTGTGCCGTCAGATAGCCTTGCCGCCTTTCTCGCGGGTACGGATTCTGATGCACTCTTCGAGAGGCGTGATGAATATCTTGCCGTCTCCGACCTCGCCGACTCCGTGCCGCGCCGCTTCGATGATC
>NZ_JBAWHG010000063.1:0-38900 GCF_049593655.1 Chlorobium sp. | reverse complement strand
GAAAGGGCTGGCGTTGGGGTGTTACTGAGGAAAAGCGATTCCTTGATCATCCTCTGGTTCGGTGCGTCCTTTACATGCGTTCTTTGAGCCGACTTCGCCAGTATCTTGGCCGTCTTTTCTGGTGAGCCACCGCCACGATTACGACCAATTCTGACTCAACGGCATACAACAGACTGTACGGAAAATGGTTCAGGACGGCCACTGCTGCAAAAGGATTTTCGGTGATGAAGGTCACTCCCCTTCGGACTTCTGCAAAGAACCTTAGGCCGACACCTGGCGCTTCGTTTTGGTAGTACCGAATCGCCTCACGGAACTCCTCATCTGCTTCAGGAAGAAATTCCGAGTTCATGAGATGTCAGCGATAGCCCGATTAAATACATCTTCCGCCGGGATGCCTTTCACTTTGCCCTCACGGAATTTCTGGAGCCGACGATCGGCCTCCTGCAACCAAAGGCGCTCTACCTCGGATTCAGATGGTTCATCCAGGCTAAGCAGAAGCGACCCCGCCAACCGCGCTCGTTCTTCCAGGCCAAGCTCCATTGCGTCATTGATTATTTCTTCGAGTTTTTTAGACATTTTTCTGTCTCCTTTGTTTCTTCGAGTCGAACATGAACGAGGATAAGCAGCGCTCCGTGGCGGAAAATATATGTGGCGACGCTGTGTATCTGCCCCGTCCGCTTGTTCGCCCGCCTGCAGATAGGCGGACAAATGACTACGGAGCGCTGGGCCGTATCAGCCAGCATAAAATAAGCAATACGGGAATTTATTCTGGGTGAATCCTCTCGATCAATTCCGAATGCAACAGTGATCAGTTACAAGGATGAAGGCATCATTGCCGTGGTTAGCCGGATCTTCCATGCAATTAGTTTACGTAGTTGCGAGCGTCCAATCCTCCCTAAATTAACGTCGGCGCTTGAGCGCGGGGTTAGGCATCAGCCGCGGCGCTGAGTGCATCGATGTCCGCGCCAAGAAAGGCGGATAAGTGATCGGAGATCTTTTCAACAGGCCAGTCCCACCAGGATATTCGCTGAAGTGATTGAACAACGGTCTCTGGAAAGCGATGCCGAATCAACCTGGCAGGATTACCGCCGACGATTGCATAAGCCGGGACATTCGAGGTGACGACTGAACGAGTAGAAATGATCGCACCGTTGCCGATGTTGACGCCCGGCATTATTAATGAGTCGTAGCCAATCCAGACATCGTTTCCAACGACGGTGTCGCCCTTGTACGGCAAATCTTCGGGCTGTGGCGAACACCGCTCCCACCCATTTCCGAAGATATAGAACGGGTAAGTTGAGAAGCCCTTCATTGGGTGATTGGCCCCATTCATAATGAATTTGACGCCTCGCCCGATTGCGCAGAACTTTCCGATGATTAGCTTGTCGCCAATGAACGGGAAGTGGTAGAGCACATTGCGCTCGAAGCCCTCTGAGTCATCTGGGTCGTCGTAATAGGTGTAGTCGCCTACGACGATGTTCTGGCTTTTAATCGTGTTCTTGATATAGCACACCTGCGGAAAACCGGTCATCGGGTGCGGGTTCTTAGGATCTGGCCCTTGCATGTGGTGCCTTGGTTTCTGATGCCTAACAATGTTTAAACTGATCGGCCTAATTCAGGAAAAACAGAAAGCTTTTTTCTGTATAAGACGATTTCATACTCACAGTCACAGACCAGTCAATTAATTATTTATAAATAACTTAAACGCATTAACAACTATGCAGACCTGTCGGTTTATACAGATCAGTCTAAACCGACAAGAAACATGCGTATAACCCATTTTGGTGCGCACATCATATCAATCTTCCAGCATTTGCTTGCAAACGACCTGCTTACTACTTTCACAACAACGGTTTACAGGAAATATAGCGAAACAGCGGCAAGCCATCAAAATATCACACCACCAGGCAGGCAATAACGATGCATCAAAGCACCGGCGGTCAGCCATCTCACGATTTCAGCCCGGAGATCACCGTTGGCGACGAAGGGAAATCAGGAAACGAAAACTGAATCCCTCGTCGCGTAGCCTTCAACACTCCTCATTCCCCATAAGTATTTAGAGCAAAAACAGTATCACAATTCCCTCCGGTTTTTAAAGCAGAAGGAACGGTTCCCGGTGTTACAGGTTGCACATAGCGCTCAGGAATTCCCGGCACATTATGTTCCGGTATACTCATCGTTCATAGCATTCTTGCGTCTGGCCTGACGCTTTGCTTCCTTTTGCGAGAACTTCTTCTCGATCGCCAACCCAACGGATGTGCCTTTCTCAACCTCTGTCCGAGCCCAAACTCCGAGCTTCAGTATCAACTCGAACTCCTCCGGAAGGTAGTCCCAGCGGTAGTTGTTGCAGGTGACATGGGCCGGCAAGTAGTTGTCTTCCGCATGCATTCCCCCTGCACTGTGGGCGAGGATATGGTCAGCATGCCACCGGCCACGGATATCACCCCCGCAGATGTGGCACTTCCCTCCGGTCTTTCTCAGAATTGCAGCTCTCTCCCCGGCGGACAACAGGGACCGGCGCGGTCGTCGATTGGCATCCTTGCCTTGCTCGCGAAGCCTGCGCAGCGCGGTCAATTGATCGTGGAGTTCTTTCCCGTCGGTTTCGCCTGATACGCTCACATGTGCCCCCTCGTTCATTGACCTGAAGCTTGAATTAAACCGCGCCAGGGAAGCAGCGCGGCGGCTTGAATGAATTGCCAGCACGCCCTAAAAGACCATGACATGGTCAACAAGGTACTTGCCGTCTTGCTGAACTAAAACCATCTCCGCAACGAAGTCCCCTGGCAGCCTGGTGAAGCTCTGCTTCCAGACCACGGCAACAGACTCAGTGCGTCGAAAGACAGCGACGAACTCCCGTTTGGCGAAAAAACCCTTCGTGCTCTGGTAGTCGCGGCAAATCCACTCAAACCGCTCTTTTGACAAAACACCTTTCAAGCGGTCGGTGAAATCCCTGATGTGTCTTTCATAGTCGATCGCCGTCGAAGCGTCCATCAAGTTGTCCATGATCGGATTGGCAACCGACAGGATTTCTTCATCTGATTTCCGGGACAGGTCCATGCGGGCTTCTCCTGAGCGCTAACAATGTTTCTATGGTTTCCGTGCAAGACTCCAAAAACCGGATTTCTCTCGGTATATGACGCTTTCGGATGTTTTTCCTGAAGACAGTAAAACCTTTTCTCAATACCCTGCTCCCAATACAATCATGTATACGAGTCCTATGCGGATCGGTATAAAACCACCTACGTCAACGTCCAGCAACCAGGCGTCGCGCTATGCTTCAGCATTGGGAGACACCAGCACATCAGGCAAAGTTTTGTATCTTGAAATGTAGTGTTTCTACAGAAAAAATCCACCCTCAACCCGACCACCCCATGCGCCCAAAACACCTCATCCGCATACTCCCCCTCTGCGCAGTCCTGCTGTTCGCCGGATGCAGCGGCAATGCACCCGAGAAGGCTGAAACGGCAAGCGAGAACGCAGCCGTACAGAAACAGGCTTCAAAAATCATCGAACCGTGCGAGCTGGTGACTGAGGCTGATGCGGCAAAGATTCTCGGGGAAGCGGTGAAACCGGCGGAGAAAAGCGAGCAACAGGTGGTAGGCATGAAGCTCTGCCTGTACAACCCGGTCGATACCGAATCCACGCAGTTCCTGCAGGTCACGCTGACGCAGGACTCCTTCATGCCCCCTCAGGGCATCGCTTCGGCATCGATCTACAAAAGTCTGAAGGATAATTTCGAAGGGATGAGAACCGATATCGAGGGCGTGGGCGACGAAGCGTTCATTGCAACCGGCGGGATCTACATCATGGCCGGCGGTTATTACATATCCATCAGTGCCGGCAACATCAATTCGGAAACCGTGCGGAACCGGCTGATCGAAACGGGAAAAATTGCCGTGGCGAAATTGGAGCCCTGAAGTAGCTCGAGGGGTTGCTCCCCGCTTTACCGATATGCCGCTCCTACGGAGCTAAAAACCATCGTTGGGAGGCGGCTTCTGACCCAGAGGTTCACTCTGCGCTACCGATATGCCGTCCCGACGGGACTGGATTCAAGCTCCGTAGGAGCGACATGTCGGTAGATTACAACAACACGCCCCCCCCCCTTTTTCAAGCCCTGTCAGGGCGACATGACGGTAGCGCCGGGTGATAACCCGGCGGAACGCATTAAAACATATTTTTTGGGGATCCTGTGTCACGGGATTGCTCCCCGTGCTACCAATATGCCGCTCCGGCGGAGCTGAAACCCATCGTTGGGAGGCTTGCTTCCGACCCAGGGTTGCACCCCGTGCTACCAATATGCCGCTCCTACGGAGGAGCGGTACTCATTACTGGTTGCCAAGCTTCCCAAGGGTGGCGGCAATGGAACGCGTCAGCTTGTCGACAGCACCATCGACGGCCTGATCCATAGTCGCTGCCTGATGTTTAACCGCAAGAGGCTGAAGGCCGGCGAGACGAGCCTCAAGCAGGCAGCGTTTATCCTCCGTGCCGAATTTCTTGTCGCTGTTATCATCGCTAAGGTGAACTTCCACCCGCGTGATTTTATCGCCAAAGCGCGCCAGGCTGCTTTCCACTACGCTCTCGATCCGAATCGCCTGTTCTCTGTTGCCTTCGATATTGCTATCCGTGTTGACCTGAATGATCATATTGTTCTCCTTTCGCAGGGTTATCTCATTGTATTGGGTGTGCAGGACGACTCCGACCTTAGTAACGGTAGATCGCAGCAATTCCGCTCTTCGTCGGCATCCGTTCGGCAGGTACGATAACGACTTGCCCTCCCATCTTCAGGACCGACATCCCCAAGTCATCGAGCACGTCATCGACCTCCGGATGCGCCAGATTGTCAAACGCAATATCGCCGGTCGCAGCATCGATCCGACCGGGAATCTCTCGATCGGCTTCGATCAGCAGGGTGGCTACCCTTCCGCCAACAACCGACCTGGCAACCTGTGCTATATCGTCATCACCGAGTCCCTCGGCGCTCGCGTTACCGAATTCCTCCACCAGTGCAGCCAGTCGCGCCAGAAAGCGGGGCTCAAAAAGCTGCCAGGCGCGTACACGGAGTTCGTCGATCGACGACAGGGCATCCGGGTGGATATCGATGCTTTCGTCTATCAGGAATGGGTTGGCGCTGATTTCGTGAAACAGGTGATGATGCTCGGGAAGTGCTGCGAGGATCAGCGGCAGACCAGATGGTTGGGAGTGGCGTTCAAGAATCCCCCGGTCAACGGCGCGAAAAAAACGTTCCGCATCAATGTCAGCCTCCGCCTTTTTCCCTCCGTGACCATGCCGCATGGGCGCCTGGGATCCACCTGCGCCGCCATATGAGGCGACGGTGAGATGCGAATCGGTCAATTTTTCCCCCAACGCATGAGTGAGCGTGCGCGGCACTTCCTTATGCAGTCGAATCTCGCACAGGACGTCACGGTTACCTTCGAAGAGCTTGGCTTCCTGCCGGTTCAATCCGAGAACATGATAACGATCGGCAGACTGAAGAATGCGCATCAGGGGTTTGGTATGAAAGCTATCGGCCACAACAACCAGTTCGGCAACAGGCCGCTGGAGTCTGTAAACCCGGAAAATGCCTTTCGCGCCCAGCACCGCCAGCCCTTCATTGGTGTGGTTCCAGAATTCGCGGTCGTCAGCCAATGCCAGAAATGGTTCCAGTAATAACCGAACCTCTTGCTTCGGGAGTTTTTGCAAAAGCGACTCCTCCAGCGCCTTGACAAGATTCCCGAACCGGATCGGATCCTGCTGATTGTCCGGATGCTGCCGATGGGTCGTCTGGTAAAGCGATAGGCAAGGGGGGGCACAATTGTCCAGAAGCCCCGCTGCATAGTCCTCATTGAAAATGTTCACATTGTCTCCTCTTTGTTAGCATAAAACACGTCATCCTGCCGCGCGATCAACAGCAATGCCGCCTGACATCTGTCGCCACAGCACGCTTCAGATATTTTAAAAAATCCTGTACAACATCATTTTTCAATACCTTAATCATCAACACCATCATGTATGCGGGGACTGCGTTCCTTGTCGCGAGGTTGCACCCCGTGCTACCGATATGCCGTCCCGACGGGACTGGATTCAAGCTCCGGAGGAGCGACATGTCGGTAGATTTCAACAACACGCCCCCCTTTTTTTCAAGCCCTGTCAGGGCGACATGACGGTAGCGCCGGGTGATAACCCGGCGGAACACATTAAAACATATTTTTTGGGGTATCCTGTGTCACGGGGTTGCACCCCGTGCTGCCGATATGCCGCTCCTCTGGAGCTGAAACCCATCGTTGTGAGGCTTGCTTCCGACCCAGGGTTGCACCCCGTGCTGCCGGTATGCCCTCCCCGCAGGACTGAACCCGATCTTGCGGCTCACCACCCACCGCTCACGGCTCACCTTTTACGGCTCACCGCTGACAATCCTGAGCAGCTTCAATCAGGGATTGAGCTGCCAGATGGTAAAGTTCAGAAACGCGGCAAAACTGACCCACATCAGGTACGGCACAAGCAGATAACCCGCCGTTGCGGAAACCGCCCTGAAGCGTACGATGGTCACGACTATTGCCACCCAGAGCAGCAGGATCACCGAGAGCCCTGCAAGCGGATTCTGCAGGCCGAAAAACGCTGCCGACCAGCTCATGTTGAGGAGTAGCTGCAGAACGAAAAACGCGATTGCCGTCCTGACCTCGTTTTTTTCCAGGCCCGCTTTCAGCACCATCCAGAACGCTATGGCCATCAGCAGGAACAGGAGGCTCCAGGCCGGGGGAAAGAGCCAGTCGGGCGGATTCCACGAAGGCTTGACGAGCTGAACGTAATACCATGCCGAACCCTTTTCCGGGGTGAAGAGGCTGCCGGTGAAGGCTGCCGAAAAACAGATCGCAAGAGAGAGGGCGAGCTTGGAGAGACTGGTTTTCATGGTAATGGGTGTCAAAATTAACGGTTTATCAAACAAACAGATAGCTCCGGCCTATAATTCCCCTGTTTTTGCTTCACGGCATTTCTGCAGGCCATCGGAGACGCATACGGTCTATATTTCGGCAAAATGTTATATTGTCGTCCACTTTACGCAAACGGCGCCAAAACGTCCATCAGTACACCATGAGCAGAGAACTCGATACCGCCGTAAAGGCCGCGAAAGCCGCAGGCGAAATCACTCTCCGGAAATTCGGGGAGATCTCCTCCCGCGAGATCGTGCAGAAGGAGTTCAAGGATTTCGTCACCGAGGTTGACAAGGCGTGCGAAGCCTCCATCAGCTCGCTGATAACGGCAGCGTTCCCCGAAGACAGCATGCTTTGCGAGGAAGGCACCATTGCCGAAGGGGGATCCGGCCGCAGGTGGATCGTCGATCCGCTCGACGGCACCCTGAACTTTATTCACTCTTTTCCGGTTTTTTCAATCAGTATAGCGCTCCGCGACCCGGAAGGAGAGATTCTTTGCGGCGTCGTCTATCAGCCCGTTCTCAGGGAACTCTTCACCGCCGAAAAAGGCGGAGGTGCTTTTCTGAACGGCAAGGCCATCAGCGTATCGTCACGGTGCGACAAAGAGAGTTTTCTTATCGGAACCGGGTTGCCGTTCAAGGAGTATCACTATCTCGACTCCTATGTAGCCATGCTCAAAGAGGTTATCCATGACTCCGCCGGTATCCGCCGTGCAGGGTCGGCGGCCATAGACCTTGCCTATACCGCATGCGGCCGTTTCGACGGTTTCTGGGAATATAAACTCTACCCCTGGGACTTTGCCGCGGGCGTTCTGCTGGTGCGCGAAGCCGGAGGGACCGTCACCGATTTCGAAGGCCGCGCCGATGTGTTTCTCAAACAGAGCATCATTGCTGGCAACGCGACCACACACCCCATGCTGCTTGAAAAGGCACTGAAGCATTTCCATCCGGAACTCCCTCTCAAACCATGATGAAAAGAATCCCGTTTTTCTTTGCGCTGCTGCTCACGCTTGCGCTTCAGCCCCGCACGGCGGGAGCGGAGCCGGCAAAAGCCCCAGCACCCGCCGCGGCCGCCCAACCGGCAGAACGGAACCTGCAGACAGACATGGCAAAAGGTAAATCCCTGTTCGTCAGGAAGGAGTATGCCGAGGCCCGCAAGCTATTCGAGGAGATCGTGATCAACTCCGGCGGCAACCCCAAAGCGAAAAGCCTGCATGCGGCAAGGCTCTGGCTGGCGAAAACCCTGTTCATGCAGCAGGATGCCAAAGGGGCAGCCGAACAGCTCGAACTGCTTCTGAAAAACCCCGCGGCAAGCGGACTCGAACCGGCAACCATCTATGAAGCGCATTTCGATCTCGCCGCCTGCCGCCTGATGCTCGGCCAGAAGCTCCCCGCCGCGCTCGACTACCTGAATGTAGGGGTTTCGGCCGCTCCGGCAGGTATGGAAAAAGTACGCGAAACGGCGCTCGGCAATGCGCGCCTGATCGCCTGCACCATGCTCGGCGCCGATGAAATCACAGCGCTTGAACGGGTAGCGAAAACTCCCGACCTGCAGGCGTTTTTTCTGAACGAACGCATGCAGAAATATTTGCGCGAAAACAATACCGGCGCATTCAAAAGCTCGATACCCCTGACCGAAACCCTGCTCCGCTCCCCGTCGGTCAGCCCGCTCTACCGCCAGTTGCTCCTGTCGCTGCAGCAGCAGCAGAAAGCCCTTGCCAAAGGAACCATGAAAGAGCGGCGCATAGGCATCCTGCTTCCCCTGGAGTTCACGGTTTATTCCCGATCATCCGCACTGCCGGCGGGCAACCGTGTGTTTGCCGGTTTGCACAACAGGCTGCTGAAACAGCAGATAAACCAGCCCGAACTGCTCATCAACACCGCAACGGCATCGACCTCCGGCAGGGAAAAGAATCCCGCTGAAAAACTCATTGCAAGCCATCGGCCGACTCTCCTTATAGGACCGCTCTTCAGTGCCGAGGCTGTCGAAGCCGCCCGTGCGGCAAAAAGCGCAAAAATACCGCTCGTCACCCCAACCGCAACGGACAGCAGAATCACGGACAACAATCCCTGGTGTTTCCAGCTGAACCCGACGCACGAAGAACGGGGCCGCATTGCCGCCCGCGAACTGCTGAAAACATCGAAACCCGAAGCGGTGGCGGCCATTGCCGAAAAAAGCCCCTATCTTGAAGAGATGGCCAAAGGGTTTCTCGACGAGATCAAGCTTGCCGGAACGAAAAAAGTGGTCTACGGCGCACTTGCCGCGGATACCGATTCCGCCGCAGCCGCAACGGCGATAGGCGGCATGCGGGGAAAGACCTTCGACGCGCTCTATCTTCCGATGGACAAACCGGCGGTCATCGACAGAACCCTTTCCCTGCTCGAATCCTCCCGAACAGGATACAAGCGTCTTTTAGGTTCGGGCATATGGGAAGAAAAACCGGTGCTCACCCGCTTCAAGGGGCGGATCCCCAATGGCATCACCTTTTTCAGCGATTACCATACCGAATACGACGGAGCCAAAACCGCGGAAATCGCCAGCAGCCAGCAGCTGCTGTGGAACACTCCGCTGTCTGCATACTTCTGGTACGGATACGACACGCTCGATTACCTGCTGAACCTCCTCGCCCTGAAACCGGTCGGAGGAGCCCGTGAGCTTGCCCAGGCGCTGCGCAGCGCGCCTCTTTTCAGAGCACACTATAGCAGCTACGAGTTCGGCGGCGGCAACGTCAACCGCTCGATGAACGTGCTCCGTCACGAAAGCAATGCCACCAGAAAAATACGTTGAACCGCTCCCCTGCAGCGGAACTGCAGGTTTGAATCCCTTGTGTTCTTTGTTATCTTAAAAGCTTTCAGATTTTTCGTTCGATTTCATTTTCCGCTGTCCCGGACCGGGCAGAGAAAGTAAAGACCATACCATGCTTATTCATCAGCGCACCCTGCAAAAAGAAGTATCGCTTCAGGGAACCGGCCTGCACACCGGAAAACCATGCACCATCACCTTCAAGCCTGCTCCTGCCAATTACGGATACCTTTTCGTACGTACGGACCTTGAAAACACTCCTGAAATTCCCGCCCTGATCGACAATGTCGTCGATGTGCTCAGGGGCACCACCATCGCCTGTAACGGCGTGAAGGTGCATACGACCGAACATGTGCTCGCTGCGCTCTATGGCCTGCAGATCGACAACTGCTGCATCGAAATGAACGGCCCAGAGCCTCCGGTAATGGACGGAAGTTCGCTCCCGTTTGCCGAAGCCCTGCTCGGCGCCGGTTTCGAGGAGCAGGAA
This sequence comes from Chlorobium sp., assembly GCF_049593655.1. NCBI lineage: Bacteria > Pseudomonadati > Chlorobiota > Chlorobiia > Chlorobiales > Chlorobiaceae > Chlorobium > Chlorobium sp. The sequence goes on along the minus strand of NZ_JBAWHG010000063.1, from coordinate 28,682 downwards.
GAACCGAAAAACTACCTCGTCATCGACGAAACCGTGGAATACCACGACACGGAAAACCAGGTCGATATCGTCGCCCTCCCCCTCGACAGTTTCAGGATGACCGTCATGGTGGACTATAAAAACCCCGCGCTGGGCTCGCAGCACTCCGGCCTGTTCGACCTCCAGCAGGAGTTCATGAAAGATTTCGCGCCGAGCCGCACCTTCTGCTTTCTCAGCGAAGTCGAGACCCTGGCAAACCAGGGGATCATCAAGGGAGGAGACATCGACAACGCCGTCGTGATCGTCGATAAAACCATGCAAGCCCGCGAACTCGGTTCACTTGCCGAAAAACTCGACATCGAAGCCGACGCACTCCGCATCGGCGACAACGGCATCCTCAACAACAGGGAGCTGCGATACCGCAATGAACCGGCCAGGCACAAACTGCTCGACCTGCTTGGCGACATGGCGCTGCTCGGCATGCCTGTGAAGGCACAGGTACTGGCTGCAAGACCGGGCCATGCATCGAACGTGGAGTTCGTCAAACAGCTGAAAAAATATGCCGACCGGAACAAGCTGGCACGGCAGTACCAGCATGAAAAGAAAGCCGGCGTGGTGTTCGACATCAATGCCATTCAGAACATCCTGCCGCACCGCTACCCGTTCCTCCTGATCGACAAGATCGTCGAGTTCAAGCTCGACGAAAAGATCGTTTCCATCAAAAACGTCACCATGAACGAGCCCTTTTTCCAGGGTCACTTCCCCGGCAATCCGATCATGCCCGGCGTACTGATCCTCGAGGCGATGGCCCAGACCGGAGGCATCATGATGCTCAACGGCAATGAAAATATCAAGGAGAGCGTGGTCTACTTCATGGGCATCGACAAGGCCCGGTTCCGCAAACCGGTTCTGCCCGGCGATACGCTCGTCATCGAAGCGGTCATGACCAACAAGCGCAGAACCGTCTGCCAGTTCGACGGCAAGGCATTCGTCAGGGGCGAGCTGGTCTGCGAAGCCTCCCTCATGGCGACGGTCGTGGCTAAAAACAAGTAAACAACCCGCTCGTCTACTGCTGGCGCCCTGCCCTCAACGTCAGGGCGCTCATGCAATCCGTCACCTGCACACCCGCGCCAATCCTGCGTTCCCATCCGTTATCAACAGAACCGCCAACAAGTTATCAACATTCATTCAACATGTCGGCGAACGGACAGGAGAAAACTAAAGCATTAAAATAAAACGAGTTAAAAAATCGTCCGTACGTACAGTCTTTTTTTACAAACACTTATCCACTGTTCGCAGGAAAACCCGGGACGCTTCCCCCGCTTCCGCAGCTCTTCACGCAGCCGTTATCCCCTGACCGCCTCCCGCGTCCAGATCCCTGAGACGGATCTGCCACTGTTCGCGGTTGTTCCAGCTCCTTTTTTCAAGCGAGTATACCATGGAAAACCTGACGCGCGGATCGGCCTCGAGCGCCCTGTAGATGTCCGGCCGGTCAAAACCGATAACATCGAACAATCTCCCGTTTCCGCCTCTCACGGAAAATTTCACATGCTTCTCCTTGAGCAGCCGGGGTTTTCCGGCAAGCGAAAGACCGGAAGAGAGAAAAAGCGGCTCGCGGTTTCCATATCCGTAAGGCGTAAACTGCTCAAGTACATTCATGAAGTTCGCCGAAACATCGTCGATATCGAGACGGGAGTCGATCTGGAGCTCTTTCTGGCGCCTCTCGGCTGGCAGCATTGCGGCACATATGCCATCGAATTTCTTTCTGAACCCGGCCAGATTTTCCGGACGGAGGGTTATGCCTGCAGCCTGGTTGTGGCCGCCGAACTGCACGAGAAAATCGCTGCACTCCTGGAGGATCTCGTAGATGTTCAGCCCCTCGACACTCCTTACCGATCCTTTGATCATACCGTTCATGCTGCCCATGATGACGGTCGGCAGGTAGTACTTCTCAAGCATTTTCGAGGCCACGATGCCAAGCACGCCCAGATGCCAGGCCTCATCATAGAGTACAATCGAGGAACAGAAGGATGCAAAATGGCCCTCGACCATCCGGTCCGCCGTTGAAAAGACTGCCGTATCGATTGCCCTTCGCTGCTGGTTTATCCGTTCGAGCTCCTCTGCCGCACTCCTTGCCCCCTCTTCGGTGGCGGCAAGCAGCCACTCGACGGCGAGCTGAGCCGACTGCATCCTTCCCGCGGCATTGATTCTGGGCGCAATCCCGAATGCGATATGGTACATGCCGAGTTCGTCGGCCTTGATCCCCATAAGCGAAAACATGCTGCCGAGGCTGTGACGCTGCGAAGTTCTCAGCCGCGACAGGCCTTCGCTGACAAGAATCCTGTTCTCCTTTTCAAGCGACACCATATCGGCTGCCGTTGCAATGGCGACAAGATCGAGATACCTGCTCCAGCTCTCCTCTCCGCTGCCAAGCCGTTCGGCCAGAGCCTGCACCAGACGGAAGGCGACCGCACATCCGCAGAGGTCCCTGAAAGGATAGCTGCAGTCCGGGACTTTCGGGTTGAGAATGGCAAAAGCCGGAGGCAGTTCGTGCGGTTCGTGGTGGTCGCAGACGATGACGTCGATACCGGATTTCCGGCAGCGCAGGATGGCTTCCTCCGCCCGGATGCCGCAATCGACGGTGATAATGAGCTTTACCCCCGACGTTTCGGCAAAAGCGATCCCTTCGGGGGACAATCCGTACCCTTCGGTGAACCGGTCGTTGATGTAGTAGGAGACCTCAGCCCCCTGTTCCCTGAGAAACAGACAGAGCAGGGCGGTTCCGGTTGTTCCGTCAACGTCGTAATCCCCGTAGAGAAGAATTTTTTCCCGCTTCTGCAGCGCTTCGAGCACACGGCCGACAGCAAGCTCCATATGCTGCAGCATAAAGGGAGAGGAAAGCTGCCCGATCGAAGGCCGGAAAAACGCTTTAGCCTCGTCAAAAGAGGTGACATTACGGTTGCACAACGCTCTTGCCACCGGAACACTGACATTGATCGCTTCCGAAAGAGCGGCAACAGTCTGCTCGTCCGGTTCAAGCAGTTTCCAGCGATAACGTTTCATATGGCGAAGGTATAGGCTTGCAGATCGAAAAGAAATTCTATATAACATTTTCACTGCCCCTTAACAACAGGCATGCTGGTCTGGCGGCGACGCCCGGCATTTGAAAAATGCGGGTAAATATCCTACATTATGTGCTACTGTTTTTCAACACGGCCCGCGAAAAACCATCGTCAACACCTTACCACATCCCGAGCATGAACCTCGTCACCATCGAACGGCACATTCTTGAACAGCAGAAATTTTTCCCTGAAGCGACCGGCGAACTGACCGATCTGCTCAACGATGTGGCATTTGCCGCAAAACTTGTCCGCCGCGAAGTGGTCAGGGCCGGCCTTGTCGATATTCTCGGTTTTGCCGGCAGCACCAACGTTCAGGGCGAAGAGGTGAAAAAGCTCGATCTGTTCGCCAACGACAAGATCATCAACGCCATCGGCCAGCACGGACGGTTCGCCGTGATGGGCTCGGAGGAGAACGACGGCATCATCATTCCTCCGAAGAACGAAACCGGCAGCTATGCACTGCTGTTCGACCCTCTCGACGGCTCGTCGAATATCGATGTCAACGTCAGTGTCGGCACCATTTTCTCCATCTACAAGCTCAAGGGCGACGATCCCTGCAAGGCAAGCATCAACGACTGCCTGCAGCACGGTTCCGAACAGGTTGCCGCCGGTTACGTCATCTACGGCTCATCGGTCGTCATGGTCTACACCACAGGTCACGGCGTACACGGCTTCACCTACGACCCCACCATCGGCGAGTTCCTGCTTTCACACGAAAACATCGTCACCCCGAAAAAAGGCAAATACTATTCGATCAATGAAGGCTCCTACGCCCAGTTCAACGAGGGCACGAAAAAATATCTCGATTATATCAAAGAGGAAGACCCGGCAACAGGCCGCCCCTACAGCACCCGTTACATCGGATCGCTGGTCGCCGACTTCCACCGCAATCTGCTGACCGGAGGAGTCTTCGTCTACCCTCCGACCACCACGCACCAAAACGGAAAGCTGAGGCTCATGTACGAAGCGAATCCGCTCGCCTTCATCTGCGAGCAGGCAGGCGGACGGGCAACTGACGGAAGGAACAGGATTCTCGATATCCAGCCGACCGCCCTGCACCAGAGAACCCCGCTCTACATCGGAAGCCTGGAGGATGTCCTGGTAGCCGAGGAGTTCGAGCAGGGCCTTCGCTGAATCTGAAACGCATACGAAAAAAAGAGGGCGCAACCGGTGTTGCGCCCTCTTTTTTTTGCTCCCCTTACAGCTCTCCCCTCTCGAATTCCGGATAGAATATCCGCTGTATCCCCACCGTTTTTCCGCTTGAGGGGTCGAGCGACAGAACGATCCCCGAAAAATGCACATCATCTTCGGCGCACTCATACTTGTGCGGCGTCTGGAAGAGCATCCGGTCGGTCGCCGACTTGATCTGCATGCCGATAACCGACTGATGGGGTCCGGTCATTCCCGCATCGGAACAGTAGCCGGTGCCTTTCGGCAGAATACGTTCATCGGCCGTCTGGATATGGGTGTGGGTTCCCAGAACCGCCGATACCCGTCCGTCCAGGTACCAGCCGAGAGCGATCTTTTCAGCCGTGGCTTCCGCATGGAAATCGACGAAGATAAAGCGCACCTGTTCCTTCGTCTGCTCCTTGATCTGCTTGAGCACCCAGTCTGCGGTCCTGAAGGGACAGTCGATCGGGTACATGAAGGTTCTCCCCTGAAGATTGATAACGGCGATGTCCCCCATACCTGCAGGAAGCTTGTAAATTCCGTAACCCCTCCCGTACGTGCCCTTGGGATAGTTCAAGGGACGTAAAACCTGGGAATTGGACTTCAGGGTATCGAAAAAATTGAAATTGCTCCAGGTATGGTTCCCTCCGGTCACGACATTGACGCCGGCCCCGATGAGCTGGTTGAGCGCTTCGAGGCTCATTCCCTTGCCGTGATGGGCGTTTTCGCCATTGCAGACGACAAAATCGACGCTGTACTTCTTTATGAAGTTTTTCAGCCAGAGATCGACCATCTTCAGTCCGGGAGTACCGACAACATCGCCGATGAACATCACCTTCAGGGTTTTCTGTGCCATACCTTTCCTATTAACGTATTTTATTTACTGAAACTGCCTGTTCCGGCAAGTTACGCATTACCCGCGAGACAGAACAGCGCTATTTCATTCGCGGCGCGGGTATTGCGCAGGCATTGAACTTGTAAACCCCCTGAACGGGTTCTTCAGTAAACAGGACTTTTCACATCAGCAAAACGGAGGACGACCATGGATACCAGGAGAAAAATCGGGAAGGTGTTCAAAAGCATGCAGGTTCTCGAAGGCGCAGGAGTTCTCCTGAAGCGCGCCTTCGGCTTCAGCCAGCTCCCTCTCTTCGATCCCTTTCTCCTGCTCGACGATTTCCGCTCTGCCAGACCCGAAGAGTACCTGAAAGGCTTCCCCTGGCATCCGCATCGGGGAATCGAAACCATCACCTACGTGCTCGACGGCTCTGTGGAACATGCCGACAGCATGGGAAACCGGGGCGTCATTTCAGGCGGAGGGGTACAGTGGATGACCGCCGGAAGCGGCGTCATACACGAAGAGATGCCTTCCGGAAACGAACGAGGGGAAGTTGCCGGTTTCCAGCTCTGGGCGAACCTTCCCGCATCGGAAAAAATGATGCCCCCCCGCTATCGCGACATCAGATCGTCGGAAATTCCCGTGCTCCGGCTGGATAACGGCGTGGAAATCCGGATCATCTGCGGGAGATATGCCCAAAGCACGGGACCGGTCAGCGGCATAGCCATCGACCCCGAATATCTCGACATCACCCTGCCGCCGAACGCAAGCTTTACCCACGGGATGCCAGGCGGCCGCAAAGCGTTCGCCTACGTCATTGGAGGAAAAGGAGTGTTCTGCAATCAGGACGAACCCTTCGGATACGACACCGAAGGGGTGAGTTATTTCGACATGGAATCCTCTGCACTGGCTGAAAACGGAACCCTTGTGCTCTTCGGCGACGGAGAGAGCATCACCATCACCACCGGGGCCGATCCGCTGCGGATGCTCCTGATTTCCGGCAATCCCCTCAACGAACCGGTCGCCTGGCACGGACCGATCGTCATGAACACCCGTGAAGAGCTGCGCCTGGCTTTCGAGGAGTTCCAAAACGGCACGTTTATCAAAGCAGACGGATAGCAGTTCAAAATCATGCTCCGAAAAGGAACCATCATCACCTATGCAGGCCTGCTGGCCGGCCTGCTGACGATCATCTCCGCAGGATTGCTCCTGATTCCCGAAAAGGTTTCGCCCGAAGCGTTCCGGGCGGCATACGCGGCGCTTGACGCCTACCGGAAAGCACACCCGGAGGAGCATCCCCGCATGCTCGCTGTCGCGGACTATTCGAAGCCCTCATGGCTGAAGCGCATGGCGATCATCGACCTGAAAACAGGCCGGCAGAGCTTCTACCGGGTAGCGCACGGCAGGATATCCGGTGAACTGTACGCCCGGCGTTTTTCAGACACTCCCGAATCGAACATGAGCAGTCTGGGGCTGTACAAGGTGCTTGCAACCTACTGCGGCGATCACGGAACGGCGCTTCGGCTCGAAGGTCTCGAACCGGGACGCAACGGGAACGCATTCCGGCGCGACATCGTGCTGCACTCCGCCGGCTACGTGTCGCTGCGCTACATTCTCCTGAACCTCGTCACCTTCAACGGACCGAGAATCGGCAGAAGCAACGGCTGCTTCGTGGTATCGGCGGGAGAGATCGAAGAGGTCGCCCAACGGCTCGGCAGAGGGGGCTTTATCTACGCGTGGGCTGAAGAACCTGAAGAAAGGGAGTGATCGGACCGATCCGACCGATCGGACGGATACCACAAAAAAAAAACAGCGAAGCCCGGAGTGAACCGGGCTTCGCTGTTTTTTTCGGTATACATGTAATCGGCAATAAAATCGTCGTGAGATGATCGAGGGCAAGGCGGACGAAGCGCAGAAACCGGAGTGTACACGCAGTACATGAGGATTTCGAGCATCGCCCAACGAAGCCATCGATCATCGCAACAGATTTTACCCGATTACCTTACAGTGCGTCGATGATCGCGTTGAACGTCGCGCTCGGGCGCATGGCATTGCGGGTCAGCTCGTCGCTCGGATGGTAGTACCCTCCCATATCGACGGGGTGGCCCTGAGCCGCGATAAGCTCTTCGTTGATCTTCGCCTCGTTCCCGGCAAGCTGCTTTGCAACTCCCGAAAAACGGGCCTGCAGCTCCGGCTCGACGCTCTGTGCGGCGAGAGCTTCGGCCCAGTAGAGCGCCAGATAGAAGTGGCTTCCGCGGTTATCGATCTGGCCGACCTTGCGGGCGGGCGATTTGCGGTTGTCGAGGAACTTGCCGATAGCCTGGTCGAGCGTGTCGGCAAGCACCTGCGCCTTGCTGTTGCTGAACGCTTTTGCAAGGTGCTCCAGCGATGCGGCAAGCGCCGAGAATTCGCCGAGCGAGTCCCAGCGAAGGTATCCCTCTTTCTGGAACTGCTGCACGTGTTTCGGAGCGGAACCGCCTGCGCCGGTTTCGAACAGACCGCCGCCCTGCATGAGCGGTACGACGGAGAGCATTTTTGCGCTGGTGCCGAGCTCGATGATCGGGAAAAGATCGGTCAGGTAGTCGCGAAGCACGTTGCCTGTGACGGAAATGGTATCGTTTCCTGCACGGAACCGTACGAGCGAGAATTTCATGGCTTCCACAGGAGGAAGGATGCAGATTTCAAGACCGGCCGTATCGTGATCTTTCAGGTAGGCGTTCACCTTTGCGATGATCTCGCGGTCGTGTGCGCGGTTGCTGTCGAGCCAGAACACGGCGGGAGCGCCGGTCGCCTTTGCCCGGTTGACGGCGAGTTTCACCCAGTCGCGGACCGGAGCATCCTTGACCTGGCACATTCTGAAAATATCGCCCTCTTCAACCTGCTGCTCCATCAGGACGGATCCTGAAGCATCGACAACGCGAATCGAGCCGTTGCCGGGAGCCATGAAGGTCTTGTCGTGCGAGCCGTATTCCTCGGCCTTCTGGGCCATCAGGCCGACGTTCGGCACACTGCCGATGGTGGCCGGGTCGAATGCGCCGTTTTTCCGGCAATCCTCGACCATCGCCTGGTACATGGTGGCGTAGCAGCGATCAGGAATCATCGCTTTGGTATCGTGCAGCTGCCCGTCGGGGCCCCACATCTTGCCGGAGTCGCGGATGACGACAGGCATCGAGGCGTCCACGATAATGTCGTTGGGAACATGCAGGTTGGTGATGCCCTTGTCGGAATCGACCATGGCGAGCGCCGGACGGGTCGGGTAGACAGCCTGAATATCGGCCTCGATTTCAGCACGCTGCGCTTCCGGAAGATTCCGGATTTTGGCGTAAAGATCGCCGAGTCCGTTGTTGACGTTAACGCCGAGTTCCCTGATGACGGCCGCATGTTTTTCGAAAACATCCTTGAAGAACACCGTAACGGCATGACCGAACATGACCGGATCGGAAACCTTCATCATGGTCGCTTTCAGATGCAGCGACAGAAGAATGCCTGACTGGCGGGCATCGGCAATCTGGTCGGCGAAAAACTGACGCAGCGAACGAACGTTCATCACGGCGGTATCGATAACTTCACCTGCAAGCAGGGCGGTTTTCTCCTTGAGCACCTTGACGTTGCCGGCGCCATCGACAAACTCGATACGAACGCTGGTCGGGGCTCCGACGGTCACGGATTTCTCGCTGCCGTAGAAATCGCCCGATTGCATGTGCGCAACATGTGATTTCGAGTCGCTGCTCCATGCGCCCATCCTGTGGGGGTTCTTTTTGGCATACTGTTTCACCGAAAGCGGTGCGCGACGATCGGAGTTGCCTTCACGAAGCACGGGATTGACGGCGCTGCCGAGCACTTTTGCGTAACGGCTCTGAATCTCCTTCTCGCGGTCGTCTGCCGGAGCTTCCGGATAGTCGGGCACCTTGTAGCCGTGGTCCTGCAGCTCCCTGATTGCGACCTTGAGCTGCGGGATCGAGGCGCTGATATTGGGCAGCTTGATAATATTGGCTTCCGGCTTCAGGGCCAGTTCACCGAGCTCGGCAAGCTGGTCGGAAATTTTCTGGTCGTCGCTGAGATTATCGGGAAAAGTCGCAATGATCCGGCCTGCAAGTGAAATATCCCTGGTCTCCACTTCGACACCGGTTCCTCTGGTGAATGCCTGGATAACCGGCAGCAGCGAATAGGTCGCCAGAGCGGGAGCCTCGTCGATTTTCGTGTAAATGATTTTTGCGGTAGTTGCCATTGTCATCTATGGTTTTATAGTTTTACGTGTTGTATGAAAAGACGGTTAAACGAAAAAAAAGAAAACCTGCCGGAATGCATTCCGGCACAAAGAAGCCTCTCCGCATGAACAGGTCAAACGGAATGCGCTTTACTTTCTCTTGGTATAATGGTACTGAACATACTACTTCAGCAACGGGTCCCCAGCGACCGGCGCAGGAGGGCGTCATCAACCCGGAAGCCCGGGAAGTGACCGGAAGGCAGGAAACCCCGGAAGGCTTCCTGCGGTAACTGTCTTTAAACCTGTACGACAACAAAGGCAGGGAAACACAAGCCCCGCTCTCCGGAGAGGGCCTGCATGTATCTCATGAAAAAAAGAGGGGCAATGCAGCAACTGCCTTACCCCTCTGCCGACGGCTTGAAATCTTCAAGGCCGACTTTCGAGGCAAGTTCGCTGTCGTTGAGAACCTCATGGGCAAGCTTGATCATGGGAATGGTCGCCCCCATGGAACTGTAGCCTCCGTCGTGGAAAAGGTTCTGCATGGTGACTTTTCTGGAAAGATCACTGAGCAGGGTCATGGTATATTCAGCGCACTCCTCTGCTGAAGCGTTTCCAAGCGGCGACATGAGATCGCTGTATTCATACATTTTCTCGAAACCGGGAATACCGCTGCCGGCTTTGGTGTATGTGGGACTCTGGGAAATCGTGTTGATGCGGATGCCGCGCTTTGCAAGCCTCGGCCCGAAACTGCGTACAATGGATTCAAGCAGCGATTTCGCATCGCCCATATCCGAATAGGTCCAGTAGTTGCGCTGGGATGCGATATAGGAGAGCGCAAGAATGCTTGCGCCGTCGTTGATCGCCTCGTTTTTGAGCGCATAGGCGACAAGCCGGTGCAGTGAAAGCCCCGAAACGTCGAGGGTTCTCATGAACCACTCGTAGTTGAGATCCTCATAGGGAAGCTGCTTGCGGATATTCTGCGACATGCCGATGGAATGCACGATAAAATCAACGGAGCCGATCTTCTCTTTCAGCTCCTTGAAGCAGGCATCGACGTCCTCGTTTTTCGAAGCGTCACACACAAGAACAGGAGCGTTTCCGCAAAGTGAGGCGAGTTCTTCCATATTGCCGAAACGCAATGCGGTCGCAACGTTCGAAATGGCAATTTCAGCGCCTTCACGGTGTGCGTGAAGCGCGATCTGCCAGCCGATGCTGCTTTCATCAAGCGGACCGAAGACAATTCCTTTTTTCCCTTTCAGTAAACCATAGTGCGATTTATCGGACATGATGCAAGCTGATTCTTTAACAAAAATTTGGGATTAATTTCCCGTGAGTTCTATAATTTAAACCAAGAAGATACAAGATTCCTGTGAAAAGCTAAACAGTTTCCCGGTAATTTTTACCGGAGGGCGCCTCTCCGGAAAGCGACTATATCTTCAGTCTTCTCATTGAACGAAGCTTGTCGAGTACGTTTTTATTCACGCTGAGTTCAATTTCCTCCTTTTCGACCGGCACTTCCCTGAAAACGACCCTGAGAAGACTGTCCTCGCGGATATACTTCTCGAGTTCGAGACTGTAGAGCGCCCGCGGCAGCGTAATGATGCGCTGCGCCCGGTCAACGGTAACGACGATATCGGTACCCATCCGCTCCACCTTTACATCTTCGGCATCCTTCAGAAACGGTATCCTGATGCAGAGAATCTCGCGGTGATCCTCCGTGACGGCGTTCTTGAGACTCTCTATCCAGAAATTCTTGCCGGAGTAGAAAATCTTGTCGGGGATCTGCTCTCCGAAGACCAGCTTGCTGATCTCATGGAGCGCGTCGGACCCTATCGGCTCGGTTCGCTGCAGGTTGCAGCGGAATACCGGCGTCGGATAGAACGAGTTGTCGATCTCCATCAGGTACTTGCTGTGCAGGTCGCTCCAGAACTCGAAATACTCGCCGACGGTTCTCGATGTAGGCAGAATCTTGTTGATGACGATACCGTCGATATTGATGCCGTAAAGATGAACGAAGGTATACGCCCGCTTGGTTTCGAGAATCGAGAGCTTTTCGGGATTGAGCACCAGGCGGAAGGTGACTTCCGGACTGAGAATGAACTTGTTGATATCCTCCATCTGCTTGAGCAGCACATTCACCTCGTTGAAGAAATCCTCATCGGGTATGGAGTTGCCGCTCAGGGGACGGGCAAGGGACGACATGCTTTTGTACAGCTTGAAGAACTGCTTGCCCATGTTGCCGCCGATGATGATTTCCGGATAGGCAAGAAGCCTCAGGGTATTGCCCGTCGGCGAGGTATCGAGCACCACCGCGTCCCATCTGCCCGACTGGGCCTCGTCGACCAGCCGGCTGAGCGCGAAAATCTCGTCGAGACCGGGCTGGGTGGTCAGCTCGGAAGCCATACCGCTGTCTATTCCCTTGTTCTGGTAGGAATTGGAAACGAATTTCTGAAACCCCGACATGTTCTTTTTCAGCTCGTAGATCGTATCGACTTCGAGCCCGTAAAGGTTATTCTCGATTTTCTGGGGATCGTTCCGGCTGATCTGGGTATTGAATACGTCGGAAAGCGAGTGCGCGGGATCGGAAGACATGATGAGCACCTTCTTGTTCTGCCGGGCCAGCGCAACGGCAGTGGAGGCTGAAATCGTGGTTTTACCCGTTCCTCCCTTTCCTGAATAGATGATCACCCTCGGCTGAGACTGGTTTTCCGTTAAGTCTCTGGACAGCATAGACAGCACTCCCCTTGATAAAGCTCACAGTTCTTTAAAAACACGATATTTATGAAGGTACCATTTTTCCCTTTCATAGAAAACGAATCTTTTTAAGGAGCGCTCCGGAGAGCATCTGCATATACTCTTCGTGCGGAACATCGACTGCTCCGAGCTTCTGCAGATGGGGGTTCATGATCTGCGCATCGAGCAGGAGATACCCTTTTTCCTGCAGGCGCCTGACCAGCCGGTCGAATGCAACCTGTGAGGCATAGGAACGGCGGTAAAACATCGACTCTCCGAAAAAGGCGCCGCCGATGGCGATGCCGTACAGACCTCCGGCAAGCTCGTCGCCATACCAGCTCTCGACGCTGTGCGCGATACCGAGCCGGTGCAGTTTCAGGTAGGTATCGGCAATCTCCCGGGAAATCCAGGTTTCGCTGTCATTTTTACGGGGAGCGGCGCAGGCCCTGATCACCCCTTCGAAATCGGTGTTGAACCGGACCCGGTAATCGTTGCGACGCAGGATGCGCTGCACATCGCGCGAGGGGCGGTAGTCGTCGAGTGGTACGACGGCCCTGAAATGCGGCTGGCACCAGTAGAGCTTTTCATCCAAAGGGTCCGACATGGGAAAGAAACCCTCACGATAGGCCCTGAGCAGTTCTCCTATATCGATCATGGCTGTTTTGACTGGGTGGGCGGCCGGTTACCGGAACCGGAGCAGAACCTCTTCGAGGGTTCTCTTCGGAACATGGTGAATACCGTGGGCATCCCTGTAGTAGCGAACATCGCCGCCCTCCCGCATCTGTTCGATCACGACGGGCTCGACAGGCTTGCCCAGAGCAAGCACGAATTCAATTGCATAACGGACGGGAATGTTCAGGATGGTGCAAAGGCGGTCGCGATCGACCGAAGCCACCATGCACCCCCCGAGGCCCATAGAGGTCGCACCGAGCAGGATGGTCTGCGCGGCGATGCCGCAGTCGCAGGCCGCGCCGGAACTGATTGCAAGGTCGCGGAGCATCACCAGATACGCCGCAGGCCGTTCATGCTCGGGCGGACCGTTCCAGTCGTCGAGATAGCCGGCCCACGAGAGGCATCCGAACACCGCATCGCACCCTTCGCGATCCGAAACGGCGACATATTTCAGCGGCTGCAGGTTTCTTGACGACGGCACGTAACAGGCGAGTTCGACCAGACCGGCAAGCAGTCCGTCGTCCAGCCGGAAGGAGGCGTCGAAGCGCCGGTAGCTGCGGCTGCGGGTAACGATATCCCTGAAATTCATGATTCCCCCTCAGAAAGATTCGTTGGTTGCCTTCCATGCGGCATCCGTGTACCGGGAAAGCCCGTCCCAGTCGCCGCTTCCGATCCACTCGGCAATATAATCAACCGTACGGGAGTAGTTGAGCGGCTCGCGTCCGGGAAGCTGCAGCCACTCGGCAAGCACCGAGCCGTCAAGCGAGTGCATGGCCATGCCGTACTCCAGCTCGACCATGGCAAGCGCGTTCGACTCCTGCTCTATCTGCCCGTCGAGAGGCCTGAGCAGAAGCTTTTTGCCGAGATGCAGCGCCTCGCCGGGAAGCTCGAAACCGGCATTGCAGACAACGCCGTTGCACTCCATCAGATCGCCAAGAAACCCTTCACGCGAATAACCCCTGAAATGCAGATGACCGTCGTCGGAATCGCCGGTCACCTTTCCGTAGATGAAGAACTCGCAGCTGTCGAACGGACGGACGAATCCGGTGACATCGTCAACCTCCTCGAACGGCAGATAGACCAGGATTTTGGTCGGCAGGACATCAACTGCCCGGCGGGCGTAAAGGCTGGCAGGAATGACCGGAGGAAAGATCGGCTGGTTGAAATGGCTCCAGTGCAGTCCCGCATTGTAACGGGCCGGAGCGAAGTTCAGCAGGGTGTACTTCTCGAAAATGTTCCCCTTTACAAAAGGGATATTGTAACGGAACGCATACTGGTGGCCGAACCCGACACTTGGAATATTGCGGATTTTGGCAACCATCGAGGTAATCGGCTCGAAATCGGTGACCACCAGATCGACCCCGGTTGTATCGAGCATCAGCACATCGCTCATGAGCCGTGCGAAATCGAGCTGGAACATGGTCTCCATATAGTTCATCCGGCCCCTGTAGGTCACCAGCGTAAGCCCCTTCATGACCTGATAAGGCTCGAAAATATCGATCTCTTTCAGCTCCTCCTGTTTTCTTCCGCTGATGATCACCTCCACCTCATGGCCGTCCTCCCTGAGTTTTCCGACCAGCTCCCTGCTGCGGCTGATATGGCCGTTTCCCGTACCCTGTACCCCGAAAAGGATTTTCATGCTGCTGAACCGTTTATCTTCATACTTTTCCAGGGGCCGTCTCCCGTTACCTGCCGCCCCGGCAGAGAACAGTGCCCCCCATATTGCGCTTGCGGCCTAACCGACAATTTTCAGATTGGCGTACTGCACCATCAGCGTCTTGTCGCCTGCCGAACGGAACCTGATTTTAACCTTTGCCGTCGATCCGGAGCCCTGCAGTTCCAGAACCATGCCGGGACCAAACATGGCGTGGTGCACCAGAGAACCTGCCCGAAGGCCGTTCGCTGCAGGCTTCTTCTCCTGCCGGGGAGCCTGAAAGCCGGTCTGCGGAGCCACGCTTCTGGACTGGAACCCTCTCGACGGCGCGCTTCCCGAAGCCGGGGGCCTCTCGCCGGAACCTCGACCGGAAAGCAGTTCGCCGCTTTCGGTACGAACAATGGAAGCATCGATTTCAGCGACGAACATCGAACGCAGACACTGCTGCGGCTGACCGTACTGGTAGCGGGAACGGGCCCACGAAAGATATATCTTTTCCTTGGCCCTCGTCATGGCAACGTAAAAGAGCCGCCGCTCCTCCTCCAGTTCGTCATGCTCGTAGGTGTTGAGCGGAAATAACCGTTCCTCCATGCCGGTAATGAACACAACCGGAAACTCGAGCCCCTTGGAGGCGTGCACGGTCATCAGCGACACGTAATTGTCGGACTCCCTGGTCTCGTCGTAATCCGAGGCAAGGGAAATATTCTCGAGAAAATCGCCGAGCGAACTGGAATCGGGGTTGTGGTCGGAAAAATCCCTGGCCATCGAAAGCAGCTCCTGAAGGTTGTCGTAGCGCGCAAGCGATTCGGCGGTATTCTCGGCCTGAAGCTGCGCGGGAATCCCCGTCAGGCTGAACAGTTCGCTGAGCACATCGTACACGCTGCCGTACTCCGCAAGCGCCTTGAGCTGCTCGACCACGCCGCTGAAACTCTCCAGGGCGTTCACCAGACGCTGCTGGAATCCCCCTCCGGAGGCATTGCGGATGGCTTCGTAGAGCGAAACGTCCTCCTGGGAGGCATACTCCTTCAGTTTGGCGATACTGACATCGCCGATCTTTCTCGGAGGGAAATTTATGATCCGCAGGAGCGATTCATTGTCGCGTTCATTGACGATAAAACGCAGGTACGCCACCGCATCCTTGATCTCCTTGCGCTTGTAGAACGAGACGCTGCCGAAAATCCTGTAGGGAATACGGTTCTGGCGCATTACATCCTCGAGCACCCGCGACTGCGCGTTGGTCCGGTAAAAGACGGCAAACGCCGAAAATTCGAGACCATCCTTCTGGCGCATCGAACGGATCTGCTCCACAACCTTCTCGCCCTCCTGCCGTTCGTTGTATGCCTCGAGCAGGGTAACCGGCTCTCCGGCACTGCGGTGCGAAACCAGCTCCTTCTTGATCTGGCGGCGGTTGTTGCGGATGACACTGTTGGCGGCCTGGAGAATCGTACCGGTGCTCCGGTAGTTCTCGACCAGCTTGAAGGTGAGCGACTCCTGATAGTCGTCCTGAAAATTCAGGATATTGGAAATATCGGCACCGCGCCACGAGTAGATCGACTGCGCGTCGTCGCCGACAACGAAAATATTGCGATGCCTGGCGCCAAGCATTTTTGCGGCAAGGTACTGCGCCCGGTTGGTGTCCTGATACTCGTCGATCAGAATGTAGCGGAAGGTCTCCTGCAGCTCCCCGAGAACGGCCTCATGCGCCCTGAACAGCTCGAGCGGCTTGATGAGCAGATCGTCGAAATCGAGCGCATTGTTCTCGCGCAGTTTTTTGGTATAGAGCTCGTAGACCTTCGCCGCCTGCTGCTGGTTGTAATCGCCAGGCCTGGCCTGGAACTCCGATGGAAGGATGAAGCTGTTCTTGGCCTTGCTGATAATCGACTGCACGGCATTCACCGGCAGCGAATCGAGTGAGATGCCCAGTTCGTTCATCGACTGGCGGATCAGGCTTTTACTGTCGTCGGAATCGAAAATCGAGAAATTCCTGTCGTAGCCGATAAGATGGATGTAGCTGCGCAGCAGCCGGGCAAAAACGGAATGGAAGGTTCCGATCCAGAGGCCGGAAGAGCCCGATCCCTGCAGCAGTGCGTCGATCCGGTGGCGCATCTCCCCTGCGGCCTTGTTGGTGAAGGTCAGGGCGAGAATGTTATACGGGGAGACCCCGTTATTGCGGATAAGATGGGCGATGCGGTAGGTGATCACCCTCGTCTTTCCGGAACCGGCGCCGGCAAGCACCATAACCGGCCCTTCGGTTGCAGTGACCGCACTGCGCTGTACATCGTTGAGATCGCGAAGAAAATCCGTCAAAACGTTACTGATCCGTTAACAGGTTAAGCACTCCCCGGGTACTGAACGTACCGCTGAATGGGCTGAAGTTCCTGTTGAATTTCGTATAAGTTTGTTCGAATTACAAACAGGCTCTCCCAAAAAACGTCGCCGGAGGATGGCGGGCAAGGCTGTACTGCTCTTTTTTCTTACCTTTATGGGCGCATCCCCTCCCTGCTTCCGGCCGGGAGGGGGCGTCTGCAGCAGGGAAAAACCGGCGGCGGAACGGCCGGAGCGGTTCGCTCCCGGAAAGGCCGAACGGCAGATTTGACGCACTTTCTTCAGGAGAGATTACAAAGGGCAACGGATATGAACGGACTGGCGCTTACAACCTACACCACCATCAGCCCGCTGCTTTTCGGCGCAGCAAGGATGATCAGCCCCCTTTTCAGACGGCTGCATACGTTTACCTCCCTGCGCAACAACCTGTTCGAAGAACTTGAAGCAACCGTCCGATCCACCGCAAAAAGCTCTTTCCGGCTCTGGGTGCATGCCGCTTCGGTCGGTGAATTCGAACAGGCCCGTCCGGTCATAGCCGCCATGCAGGAGAAACACCCGGATATCACGATTTTCGTCTCCTTTCTTTCGGACTCCGGCTACAATGCCCGAAAAAACTTCGCAGGAGCCGCCGCGGTCTTCTACCTCCCGACCGACACGCCCGCAAACGCAAAACGCCTCGTATCGCTGCTCGAACCCGACATGCTCATGCTCATGCGCTACGACTTCTGGCCCAACCACCTGCTCGCCGCAAAAAGATCCGGCGCACACCTCATACTCGCCGCAGCGGTGCTCCTGGAGAACTCGCAGTACTTCAACCCCCTGCTGAAGGGCTTTTACCGCGATCTCTTCAGCCTGTTCGATCATATCTACACCATTTCGGCAAAGGACACCCATGCATTCCGCGACCGGTTCGGCTGCCTGCAGGCGGAGACCGCCGGCGACACCCGGTTCGACCAGGTCTTTCTTCGCAGCCGGAATTCCGGAAAGGTCGCACATCTGAAACCCCTCTATGAAAACCGCACCGTCCTCATCGCCGGCAGCACCTGGCAGATGGACGAAACCCTGCTCCTCGGCGCATGGCAGCGGCTCGAAAACAGACCGTCACTCATTCTGGTGCCACATCAGGTGAACCCTGAAAACATGGAACGGCTCTGCCGCTCGCTCGGGGAACGGAACATCCCCTTTGCAAGGGTGTCGGCGCTCGAACGCTCGTTCGACCCGAAGCAGCAGGTGCTCGTCATCGACGAAACCGGCTATCTGGCCGAGCTCTACTCGATCGGCTCGATCGCCTATGTTGGCGGAGGATTCGGCGTGAACGTGCACAACACCCTCGAACCGGCCGTCTACGGCATTCCGGTGCTCTTCGGCCCGCGCCACCACAACTCCCCGGAAGCCGAAGAGCTGGTCGCAAAAGGAGGCGCAGCCGTCGTCGGGGATGAAGCGTCGCTTCTGGCGGCCCTGAACCTCTTCATGACAAACCCGGCCGCACGAGCGGCTGCCGGTGCGGCTGCCGGCGCATTCGTAAAGGAACGAACCGGCGCCACAGCCGTTATCTCCCGATGCATCGAACACTACCTCGCCGCAGCGGAGCCGGCGTGAACTTAATACCCCGTTCCGGAGGTTTATAGTTAACGGGGTTGAAAATGCCATCTTTTACCCTGTTGTCGGCAGCTGAATTATGCTATCTTGTGCCCGTCCGGCAAGCACGATCCACATCATCCAAATCCCTGAGCGACCTATGGCAATGACCGTCGAAATCAAAGACAACAAACTGTATATTGAAATAGACCTTGAGAAACCGGTCCGCTCCTCATCCGGAAAAACCCTTGTCGTTGCAAGTTCCCGCGGCAACGTTGAAACCACTGCGGAAGTCGACGGCAAGCCTGTGACCATAGGTCTCAATGCCTATATCAAACCCTGAAGGATTCTCCCCTGTTCATCCGCCACAAGTTTTTTTCTCGTGTTTTCCCGTTCCGCCGAACCGGGCCCCGAGAGGCTGCGGGAGCACAATGAAGGCCCCCCGGCGTCCTCATCACCGATTTTATTAAACAAACACAGATACCATGCCATTTCGATCACTCTCAATCATTGAACCCGTTGTAAAAGCATTGCAGGAAGAGGGCTATACCTCACCGACACCGATTCAGGCGGAAGCCATACCGATCATTCTCGAGGGCAACGACCTGCTCGGCTGCGCGCAGACCGGAACAGGAAAAACCGCCGCCTTCGCCATTCCTATCCTGCAGCTGCTTGGCGCAGCAGAAAAGCGCAACGACAGAAAAAGAAAAATCCGCAGCCTCGTCGTCACGCCCACCAGGGAGCTGGCCATTCAGATCGGAGACAGCTTCACGGCATACGGCCGGCACACCGGCCTCAACAATACGGTAATTTTCGGAGGCGTGAACCAGAATCCCCAGATATCGGCGCTTCGAAACGGAGCCGATATCGTTATCGCGACGCCTGGCCGGCTGCTCGATCTGATGAACCAGGGATTTCTGCACCTGCGTGATGTGGAGATCCTGGTGCTGGACGAAGCTGACCGCATGCTCGACATGGGCTTCATTCACGACATAAGGAAAATACTGGCCGAACTGCCCAAAAAACGGCAGTCGCTCTTTTTCTCGGCCACCATGCCGCCGGAAATCGTCAAGCTTGCGGCAACCATTCTGAACAATCCCTCAAAGGTCGCGGTAACGCCGGTGTCCTCTACCGTGGAGGTCATCAACCAGCAGATATGCTTCGTAGACAAGGGCAATAAAAACAGCCTCCTGGTACACCTGCTGAAAAACCAGGAGATCAGGACGGCGCTGGTGTTCACCCGAACCAAGCACGGCGCCGACAAGGTGGTGAAATACCTTCAGAAGCACAACATCACCGCCGCGGCGATCCATGGCAACAAGGCCCAGAACGCCCGTCAGAAAGCCCTGGCAAACTTCAAGGACCAGTCCATGCGGGTGCTGGTGGCTACCGATATCGCGGCACGAGGCATCGACGTGGACGAACTGGAATATGTGATCAATTTCGACATGTCGAACGTGGCCGAAACCTACGTTCATCGTATCGGACGAACCGGAAGGGCCGGAGCGAAAGGCACGGCGATCTCTTTCTGCGATGCGGAAGAGAAAGAGTATCTCCGCGACGTGGAAAAACTGATCGCCAAAAAAATTCCGGTCAACGATGCGCATCCCTTTCCGCTGATGGACCACAATCCGGTGAAAACCCCCAGGCAGCAGGGCCGCTCGAACAGCGGTCACCCCGGCCCGAAACCTACGGCATCGGGAAAACCCAAATGGGGCTATTCAAGATCCGGAAAAAACAAATAGCCCGAAGCCATGCCTCGTCGCGGAAGCTTCCGCGGCAAGGCATGACGCTGTCGTTTTTACCGGTCGGGCTCCATTCCGAACCAGACCACGGCATATGAACCGCTCATGCCGACCCCGACCGCCTTCCACTCCATCCGGGCCCATTTGCCCTTATTGACGATCACGGCATGATGAGCCGATCCATCCTTCCAGGCTTCGAGCACGTCCTCCGGAGTAAACGGTACGCTTGAATAAAAAGCGATTTCATAACCGTTTCCCGAATAGGAGGTCAGCTCTCCCGGCTTGCGCCACATGCACTCCGCTCCGCCTCTGCCCCGGTAGCAGCAGGATTTCCAGGGACCGTATTTCGACCAGCTGTGCAGATTGCAGGGTTCTGAGGGGGGATGCAGCTCAAGATCACGCACATGCAGCGCGGCGACCCGCGAAAGACTCTCCGAGAGCGGAATCGAGGGGAGCCCCCTGCTTTGCCGGTACTCCATCAGCAGCCGGTACAAGCCGAGTTCCCTCTGTGAAAGTGCCGGTTTTGCCGGAACGGCGGCCTGGGCCGCCAGCCATGAAATGCAAGGTTCTCCGCCGCCGGAAGCGGCCGCCGGCGCCACTGCGGCTATTGCCGCAAGCAGAAGCCCCGTCGCCATCCGTTTCAGCAGATCGTACATCGCAACCCTCATCGCAGTTCACCCCTTTTCGGGCTAATATAGGGATAAGAGCCGTTTGTTGCTATCCCTCCCTGCGGGTCTCGCCGCGACGATGGGTTACCCTTACATATGCAATGGAGGGATCACCGAGGGAGTGCGCGATATTGTATCCGAGAATCGTCCGGAACACCTTCCAGTTAATAGGCGTGGAAATCGCTTCGTTCGGACACTGCATCTGGCAGTAGAGACACATGAGGCAGTTTTGCCCCCATACCGGACGACCATCGGCATCCGCCGAGATAGTGCCGGTCGGGCACCCGCTCATGCACCTGCCGCAACCCTCGCAGCGCGACCTGTTGACCCGGAAAAGCCGGATATAGATGGTTCGCACGAGTCCGCGATTTGCCAGACTCCTCTCGATACGGAAAATCAGTTCCATGGGAGGATCGAAAGGGGGCGGAGTGTAGACTTCCGCGCCCGAAAGCACCGCAGCCGTTTTCCGTCCGAACCGCTCCGCGGCCGCCAGCTCCTCCGGCAGCGGATTATCGGGTGAAAACAGATAACCTTCCTGCAGATAGCCCTGGTAGTAATCGGCTCCGCGACAGTGGAAATAACCAGCTTCACGCCCCCCCTTGCCGGAAAGCGCCCTGCGCAGAAGATTGCCGGTCTCTCCGGGATGGGAGCCGTAGAGCATAAAAGAGAAAACCGGAAGTCCGCCGAGACCGGGCAGATCGTGCAAATAGTCCGATACATTGAAGGGAAGCCTGAAATAGTGGGCCGGAGAACCGATTCCCAGAAGGTCATACCCTTCGATCCCTGGGGGCTTCTGACTTGCCATGTTGCACAGCTCGACCTGGCACCCGGCCGAACGCAACCCGGCGGCTATGGAAAACGCTGTTTTTTCCGTTGTACCTCTGAGGGAAAGATATACCAGTAGACATCTCTTCATGAATGCATCGCGTATTTGGCTGTGGTCGTCAATTATTCCCTAAAATACACGACAGCATCAGATGTAAAAAATGCGAATCATTTTTTTTTCGAGGGGACCGGACAGGCCGGTGTTCGATATTGCCGCAAACTATCCGAACCGTCCCGTCATGACTCCCCTTCCGCCTCCAGTTTGCCGAGCCGGTCAATGGCGCTTTGCTGGCCGAGCTTCGCGGCTTTTCTGAAATCTTCAAGCGCACCCTCCCGGTCCCCCGCCTGCTCTTTTGCAAGTCCCCGGTCCCAGTAGGTCTCCCCGGCTTTTCTGTCGAGCCTGATCGCCCGGCTGTAATCCTCGATGGCTCCCTCATAGTCCTGCAGATCATGTTTCGCATAACCCCGGTGCTTGTATGGCAGGGCGAATTTCGGCTCAAGCACGATGGCCGCCGTAAAATCCTTTATGGCCTCCCGGTAGTTCCCGTTGATATACCTCAGCAGCCCCCTGTTGTCGAAAGCGAACGCATAATCGGCATGCAGGTCGTCGGCGGCGACCTGCTGAAGATCCGGCGCATCTTCCCCGTCGGCCTCGTCCCCGTCGTGCTTCTTTTCCCCGTCGGCAAAAGCGTCGGCAAGCTGCGGCACAAGCTCGATCACCTTTATGAAATCGGCTATGGCTCCCGGCCTGTCGCCGGTTTTCATTTTCGCGTTCCCGCGTTTGTCGAAAGCCCTTGCCGCCTTCGGATCGAGTTCGACGACTTTCGTGAACTCCTCGATGGCGCCCCGGTAATCACCCGAATCGAACTTCGAACTGCCGGTGGAGAAATAGCCCGCGGCATCCTCTCCGGCAAAAACCGGAGCAGCGACAAAAAGGGATGCCGTCAATACGACGGAAAAAAACCTGAACGGAGTGTTCATCGGAATCATATGGTGGATGGAGTTGCAGGGAACGACCTGGCCGATATGTTCAAATAAAACGCTTTCACCGAAAAAAACAAGCGGATCAGGCCTCCTGCTCCCCTGCAGTGAACCTGTTTGCCCGTAGCGAAATAACTTGCAAAATACAGGACGCTTTCTTTAGTTAAAAAAGAATCAATGCCGTAAAATTCCGGCAGTACTGTGCACCTGATGCAGGATTCCGGATTGCAGTTTCTCAGTTACGCCACTCTGCATGAGACGTATAAGCCGCAAAAGCCTGTATACATGCCTGCAACCCTCTTCAGGCATTATTATTATCGCGCCAGCAACACCCCCACGCTGTCGCATGAAGAAAACCCGATAACTCCGAATCGGCAATTCAGTTTCCCATGGTTTATAAACAGTCCCTTGCTGCAGACAGACCACTAAATGAAGTACCTGAAATGTTTTTTTTGCGTATCGGACAGCTTTTGTCCCATGCGTCGGTCTATGTTACTCTCATTAACCTGAAGCATTCGCGTCATGAGACAGTCAAGACCACCACTGGTTCGCATGCAGCATATCGACCGGGAACTCCGCAATAACGGTTTCCCGAACTGCACCAGAGTTGCCTGCCACTTTGAAGTGAGCAGCAAGAGCATCCAGCGCGACATAGAGTACATGCGTGACATGCTGCATGCTCCGATTGATTACGACAAAAAGAAAAAAGGCTATTACTATAATAAAGAGTGGTCGTTTCTGCCTTCCGCATTTCTTGACCGGCAGGAAGCAGAAGCGCTGAAAGCCACAAAAAAAGTCCTCTCCCAGTATCAGGGAACCCCCTATTATCAGGAAATCAGCAGTGCACTCGACAAGGTTCTGCAGTATCTGCCTGCCTCACATTCCGAAAACGGCATTCTCGACATCTATTCGTTTGAACAAGCGCCATCTTCGGAAATCGATGCAAAAACTTTTTCCCTGCTCGATGAAGCTATCCGAAACAGCAGGCAAATCGCCATAGCCTATCACGCCCCATCAAAACAGGCGAAAACCGAGCGGACGGTTCACCCTTACCGTTTGCACTACGATCAATCTAAAAGCACCTGGTATCTGATTGCCTTCTGCGAACTGCGGCAAGCCACAAGAACCTTCGCCGTCAACAGAATCAGATCCATCACCCCATGCGCAACCGGGTTCACCATTCCGGAATCCTTTTCAATCGAAAAGTATCTTGAACAGACCTTCGATCAATGTGCCGGCGTCGAAGAGCATGCCATCGTAATCCGCTTTTCCCCATACCAGTCGCAGTGGATAAAGGAACACCGCTGGCATCCGACTCAACAGATCGAGGAACACGAGAACGGCTCCATCACACTGCATATGAAGGTCAGCGCACTCGATGCAGTCAAACGCTGGGTCATGCGCTACGGCAAGGAAGCTGAAGTGGTTGAACCTGAAGAGCTTCGGAATATGATCAGGGAGGAGGTGCGGATGATGGGGGAGATGTATGGGATGATTGAATTGAGAAATCGTAACAAATTCGAAGGCAATGAATAATGAACGAAAACCTGTAGCCCATCTTCTACAGAATGATTCCGGCGAATGGCTTGAACATGAACTGAACGATCATCTTGCCGCAGTAGCCTCGATAGCCACAGGTTTTGCCAGCGAATTCGGCAATGCAGATTGGGCAATGGCTGCCGGGCTCCTGCATGATCTGGGAAAGTATAATCCACGCTGGCAGGATTATATCCGGAAGAGCAACGGCGATTATCTGGAGGATTCAGATGGGCAGGATTGACCATTCAGCAGCCGGTGCGATATTTGCCACCGACAAAAATAAGTGGATCGGGAGAATTCTCGGCTATCTCATTGCCG
The DNA here is from genome assembly GCF_049593655.1 of Chlorobium sp. NCBI lineage: Bacteria > Pseudomonadati > Chlorobiota > Chlorobiia > Chlorobiales > Chlorobiaceae > Chlorobium > Chlorobium sp. The sequence goes on along the minus strand of NZ_JBAWHG010000063.1, from coordinate 4,331 downwards.
GACATCACACCGGATTGCCGGATTGGTACAAGGAAGCAGGAACCAAGGGCGATGCGCTTTCAGATCGTCTGAGCAATTTTGAACATCTGACAAATGCCTTGAAAGGGAATCCGCCCGAAAATATTCTGAATACGACGTTGCCATCGTCGTTGCCTTGCCAAAGTCAGTCCGGCAATTCGGATCTGGTACACATTTGGATTCGTATGCTATACTCCTGCCTCGTCGATGCGGATTTTATCGATACCGAACGGTTCATGAATCCGGAAAAGGCTGATCTTCGTCCGAACGCAGTTGATTTGGCAATACTGAAAGCGCATTTAGACATGTACATGGCAGCCAAAGAGAATGGCGCTTTGGATACGCCTGTAAACCGGGCGCGAAAAGAGATTCTTCGGGAGTGCCGCGATAAAGGGCGTTCGCTGGAACCTGGACTTTTTTCGCTGACCGTACCCACCGGCGGTGGCAAAACCCTCGCATCAATGGCCTTCGCGCTCGAACACGCCATCAGGCACGGCAAAAAGCGGATCATCGTAGCGATTCCCTACACCAGCATCATTGAGCAGACCGCGGCGGTGTATCGCGAAGTGTTCGGCGATGACACCGTGCTTGAACATCACAGCAATCTCGATCCGGCAAGGGAAACTGCCGAGTCTCGGCTTGCTACCGAAAATTGGGATGCCCCGATCATTGTGACCACCAACGTGCAATTTTTCGAGTCGCTTTTTGCCGCGAAAAGCTCTGCATGCCGCAAACTGCACAATATCGTCAACTCGGTTGTGGTGCTCGATGAGGCACAGATGCTGCCGACCGATTTTCTGCAACCGATCGTTTCCGTCATCAAATCGCTGACTGTGCATTTCAGGGCTTCGATCGTGCTCTGCACGGCCACTCAGCCGGTTTTGAGTGGAAAGGTAGGGACAGGCAGAGATATTCTGAAGGGTTTTGCTGAAGGTTCTGTGCGCGAGTTGATGTCCGATCCGGAAAAACTGTTCAGCGTTTTCCAACGTGTCCGGGTGCGGATGCTCGGCCAAGCCGGTGAACGGTATGAGTGGACGGAGATTGCCCGGCAGCTTCAAGAGCACGAGCAGGTTTTATGCATCGTCAACACTCGCAAGGATTGCCGGGAGCTTCATGCACAAATGCCTGCCGGAACGGTTCATCTCTCCGCCCTGATGTGCCCGGAGCATCGCAGCAAGGTGATTTCCGAAGTGAAGTCGAAACTTATGACGGGCGAACTGGTGATGGTTGTGAGCACGCAGTTGCTCGAAGCCGGCGTTGATATCGATTTCCCGACTGTTTACCGCTCGTTCAGCGGCCTCGACAGCATCGCACAGGCTGCGGGGCGGTGCAATCGTGAAGGAAGGCTTGAGTGTGGCGATGTAGTTGTGTTCAACCCACCAAAGCCTTCGCCATCGGGCAGATTGATGAAAGCTGAAAACGCAGCTCAGGAGCTCTTTCGCACGGATCCGGAACTGGCTTCATCGCTCATGCCGGAAGCGTTCAATCGCTATTTCATCCGCTATTTCAGCGGTCTGAACGGATTTGACAAGAAGCAGATCATGGACTTGCTCGCCGGAAACGATGCTCTCAAGTATCAGATACAGTTTCGTACGGCAGCCAAACGCTTCAAACTCATCGATGATACGCTGCAACACGGTATTATCGTCAGATATAGAGACGGGAAAGCAAACATTGTTGCCTTGATCGATCAACTGCGTTTTGGTGGTCCGAACCGAAAACTGATGCGGCAACTTCAGCGCTATGCGGTGAATGTCTATGATCCTGATCTGAAGCAACTGAGGGGAAATGGCCTGATCGAAGAGGTCAACGGTGTCTGGGTGCAAACGGCGGATAGCCTGTATGATCCGGTATTCGGCCTAAATATCGACGCCACGCTAAATTTTGTCTACTAAGCTCAACAAGGAGAAACACTCTATGGAGCATTGGAATAAACAATTCTGTCTCGAAGTCAAGGGTGATTACGCCTGCTTTACCCGACCTGAAATGAAGGTCGAGCGGGTCAGCTACGACGTCATCACCCCTTCGGCGACACGGGGAATTTTCGAGGCGATTTTCTGGAAACCGGCGATTCGCTGGCGGATTCGCAAGATCGAGGTGCTGAACCCGATCAAGTGGATTTCGGTTCGGCGCAACGAGGTCGGCCAGACCGCAAGCGAGCGGAGCGACGGCATTTTTATCGAAGTGGCGCGTCAGCAACGAGCGGGCTTGCTTCTGCGGGATGTGGCCTACCGGCTGCACGCTGAACTCGAATTCATTCCGCCTTCAGAACGTCCAGATGCGAAACACCCGGTACCGGAAGCGTTGCTGGACAGCTGGGAAACTGAGGAGCTGCGCAAGGATGAAAATCCGGGTAAATACTACGGCATTTTCGAGCGCCGGGCGCGGAAAGGGCAGTGCTTCAATCAGCCATACCTCGGTTGCCGCGAGTTCAGTTGCGAGTTCAGGCTGGTCGATGATTTGTCAAACGAACCCGCACCGATCAGTGAAACGCGCAATCTGGGGTACATGCTTTACGACCTCGATTTTCAAAAGAACGTGAAGGAGCCTCCGCCAGCATTTTTCAGGGCCAGTATGGAAAACGGGGTAATCAATGTTCCGGCATGGGATAGTGAGGAGGTGAGAAAATGATTCTGCATGCACTGTACGACTATTATCAGCGAAAAGCTGCCGATCCGGAAAGCGGTATTGCTCCGGAGGGGTTTGAATGGAAGGAAATCCCCTTCGTGATCGTGATAGATCGGGAGGGCTATTTCGTATCGCTCGAAGATACGCGTGAAGGGGATGGGAAAAAGAAAAAAGCGAAGCAATATCTGCTACCGAAATCTGTCGGGCGTTCAGGCTCTAACTCCTGGATGACCGGTTTTTTGCTTTGGGATCATTACGGCTACGTGGTTGGTCATGCACGAAGTGAGAGTGAGAAAGATCAGACAATGGCTCAGAAGCAGATGCAGAGTTTTATCAAAAGAATTCAGAAATTGCCTGCTGATATCAAAGGTGATGAGGGGGTGATGGCTGTCATTCGTTTTTATGAAAATGGGAAATATGAAAAAGTCAAAGATACCGAAAACTGGAAAGAGTGCGCCAAAATCGTGGGTTGCAATATGAGTTTCAGGCTTGATGGCGAAGCTAATATTGTTCCATGCCGGGATGCGGTGAGAATGTATGTTGAGAGTCAGATTGGAGATGGCGCTGATGACGCAACTGGTCTTTGTCTTGTGACAGGGAAAAACGCTGAGATCGCCAGAATTCACACCGATACGCCAATCAACAAGGATTCAAAGAAATTTGTCTCGTTTCAGAAGAGTTCAGGATATGACTCGTATGGAAAAGAGCAAGCATTCAATGCACCGATAAGCAAATCAGCTGAGTTCGCCTATACTACAGCGCTTAATATGTTGCTTGGTAAAGAATCCAAAAACAAGGTTCAGATCGGTGATGCAACAACCGTTTTCTGGTCTGAAAAACAGGACGCTTTTGAGGAGGATTTTCCAGCCTTTTTTGGTTACTCGAAAGATAATCCTGATGCGGATATCAAAGCGGTCAAATCTCTTTATGAAGGAATAAAGAGTGGCCATGCTCAAACGAATTCAGATACGAGATTTTATGTCCTCGGGCTTGCGCCGAACTCGGCACGTATTTCCGTTCGTTTCTGGCATACCGGAACCATTGCGGAATTTGCCGGGAACATCCGGAAGCATTTCGATGATCTTGAAATCAGTCGAGGCCCGAAAGATACAGGCCATTTTTCGATGTTCTGGCTCTTGTCCGCGATGGCTCATGAAGGAAAGGTGGATAATGTTCCGCCAAATCTTTCCGGGCAGATTTTTCAATCGGTTATCACTGGAGGCATCTACCCGGCAACCTTGCTTCAGCAGGCAATTCGGAGAATCCGTGCTACGCAAGATGTGACGAGGATTCAGGCGAGTATTCTTAAAGCCTATCTCAACCGTTTTTCAAGAATCTATAAAACCAAAGAAAAGGAGATAACCGTGGCACTCGATCCAACCAACAATAATCCAGGCTATCGGCTTGGACGGCTTTTTGCCGTTCTGGAAAAAATTCAGGAAGAGGCAAGTCCCGGACTCAATGCAACGATTCGTGATCGCTTTTACGGTGCGGCATCATCGACGCCGGTGACTGTTTTTCCGCAGTTGCTGAAGCTGAAAAATCACCACCTCTCAAAGCTCGAAAATGCTGGTCGCCGGGTGAATTTCGAGCGGATGCTTGCTGGCGTTTTTGAGGGGATTGGCAATGAAATGTCTTCTCATTTATCAATGGAAGATCAGGCTCGTTTCGCGATTGGTTATTAC
>NZ_JBAWHG010000062.1:0-5999 GCF_049593655.1 Chlorobium sp. | reverse complement strand
CATCACCATTAAAATGCACTTGTGAATTACAATTAGAACAAAAAATAAGCGGCGCGATCAATCCATTCATAACAATCAAGGTGTTTTAAATTTCGACCCATTTAACTGTAAAGACTTAGAAAAAATTGATCCCGCCAAGAGACTAATTCAGTCGTTATCAGGCCATAAAAAGTATTACACGACCTAAGCAGTAAAATCTAATCTTTTGAACTAGTTTTCTATCCTGACGATCATCATGCGTCCTGTTTTGGATTGCCTGACTTACAAACATCCGTATACGCATAAAAAATCAAACAATTACAGCACACACATTTCAGGAACAAGCAAATATCAAAATGAAACACAAGACTTACACTCTGCGCTACCGATACGCCTCCCCTGCAGGGCTTGGGAGAAAACCTTTTTGCATTCGATTACCGCGCCGCACTCTCCAGAATCGACACGCACTCATGGAGCTCATGCTTTTTTGCAAATGCAAGCGGAGTTTCGTTGTTCCGGTCGCGCAAATCCGGATTGGCGCCTTTTTCAATCAGATACCGGACAACATCCGCATGGCCCTTGTACGAAGCCAAATGCAGCGCCGTCTGCTGCCCGAACGCACTTTGCTGATCGATATCCGCACCATTTTCCAGAAGCAGGGCGATCATTCCGATATTTCCGTTTGTGGCGGCGAAATGAAGAGGATTACCGTAATCGCTGTCCGGATCTGCGCCGTATTCCAGCAACAGCCTGACAAGATTCCTCTCACCCGTATGCACGGCGAGAATCAGAAGATTCTGACCCGCCTCATCCCTGCTTTCGACACAGACGCCGGTTTCCAGCAATTGCCGCACTTTGCGAATGTTTCCCTTTTTTACGGCGGCGACAATCGGAGGGACGGGAGCACCGCTCTTTTTTCCGAACAGCTTCGACAACATATTCATGGCTCATCCCCTGTCAGAAAATCAGTATCCGGGTATCCCCGGCAGAAAACCGCTTTGAACGAAACATCATGCCTGTTCAGGCTTGCCTTCATTCCCGGCACTCTTCAGCTTTTCGATATTGTCAAGCAACTCGTCGTTGCCGAGCCCTTCGAGCGGGAGATGCAGCCATTCGGGCTCGTGCCTGTCGGGGCGGATGAACTCGACCCGCATGACGGGCGGACGCTGTCCCGCAGGGTCGATATCGAAGCCGACATTCCTGATGAAATCGGCGGTGGCCTCGGCAAGACGCATCTGCGCTTCGCATGCGGCCTGAAGCGGCCCGCCGATGAGATCCGCCATCGGCAGTCCCCTGAACTGCTCTTCCATTTTTACAAGCATTGCATTATTCCGGTTTGGGGTTCCCTGAATGCAGACACGACCTTCAACGATATTTTTCAGGAAGTTACGGCGTATTCCCGTCAGGAACAAGCCGGCATGAACACAATGAACTCGAAGCGCAGGGTTCCCGCCATCAACAAATTACCGGATTCTGCCCCGCAGGCGATACATCGTCGATCTATCGGGGATCGGGCGAAGGGATCGGGGTCAGGACGATAGCCCGGTCGAAAATGATTTCGTCGGGATCTGGCCCGATGAGGTCCGGCGATCCCGGATCGACATAGTTCCTGAAGCCGATGAACGCCGTATCGCCGTCGTTGATGCCCCGCAGGTTCCGGCCAGTGTCCTGCGGCACCGCGAAAGTGTCGCCGTCAAGCCGCGTGCGCGCGAACTTCCACACATAGAGCCTGTCCATTTCCGCCACATACTCCAGTTCAGGAAAGTTCCGCGCGACATTGCCTGCATAATCCGCATTGGTAATACCGCCAAAACCGTTGAAATACCGCTCGCCGTAGCAACTCACGTTGGTATAGACGGTCTTGGGAATCGTGTTGTGGTTCACCCCATAGACGATAACCAGCGTATCCGGGTTGAAGGGAAAACTCTCCGAACGAAGATAGAGCGTATCGCGGGTTTCGCCCAGCACGTCCTCAAGCCTGGCGATGGCCTGCTCGCCAGTGTCTCCGAGCCAGATTTGCGTATCGAGCTCACGAATGCAGTAGCGGGAGCTGTAGGTGTCGATGATGCTCTTCCTGAGCGCCAGGAGAGATCGCTGCAGATGATCCTCATTCGTGCCCGAACCCCGCTGTCGCGCAGGAAACGGCTGCAGAAACTCCGCCTTGCGCTCCTTAAGCGGCGTGAGGCGCAGCACTTCCAGCGTGGGACGGGTTGTGTATGCCTCTCCAGCCGCCTTGTCATGAGGGTTCGAGAAACGGTGCAGCACATTGAAAAGATCGGCGAAATCGTCGTTGCCGAACCTGACAAGACCGGAATCGATTACATCGAGCAGCACCTTGCCCGTGTCGAGGCCCGCTTCGTCAACGGCATGCAGCAGATCGTCGTAAAGCCGCCGGTCGGCGGTGGAGACCAGAATGAAAAACGATTCGAACACACCATCCACCTTCGAAGCCTGAGGCGGATAGAACATATCCTCCTGCACGTTGTACGAGTTGACCGGATCGCCGAGCTGGGTATAGATTTTCTGGCGCTCGAAGGGATTCACGGTGCTCAGGCACCGACTGGCCAGATAACTGCGGAAGCTGTAGTAGTCGCAGTCAGGAGGCGTTCTGCCGATCAGTACGAAACCCTCGTCCTCACGCATGGTGAAGGCGATTGAGGGCGATACGGCGGCATGATCGATTCCCGGTGGCTGCGGGGCCTGGATGCAGAGGTACGGAAATCCGGCATTGTTGCCGTTCGCGTTCGGACTGTACCCGGCAAAGCAGACGTCGATGGCGTCGCTCAGGCACATGTCGCCCTGCTCTACCCTGTAGCCGAGGGATTCGAGCGCGGGAAGGAGATCCTTTGCCGATGGCTCGATATCGCCGATCTGCAATGGCGGCGGGGCGGCCACCTCGAGGGTTTGCCGTTCTTCGTCAAGCGTAACCGAGCCTCCCAGCACCTCCGCCACGAATCCGGTCGGAGCCCAGAGAAAGCCATCCTCGAAGGTTACGGGAGGTTCCATCTGGCAGAGCTTCACCTGCACCATGCCCCAGGCATCTCCTGCGGCGGCAAACCCGATCCGCTTGCCGTACTGGGCGACAACACCCCTGTCAAGCAGCATCGGCATACACCGGCCGCCCATGGCGTCCATCAGTGCGGCGATATCGAGCAGGGCTCCCTTTGAGGTTTTTTTCCGGGAAATGTTGTTTCCCGACGGTTTCCCGTTCGTGATCAGTTCGAGTGAACTCATTGATACCGAGTGTTTGATTGTGGTTGTTTTACAGGCGTTACTGCAAGCGTGGCAAACGCCGCAAGAAGCAGACTGAGGGAAAACATGGCGAGCACGGGTTCCATCCGGTCCCCTGCGCTTTCGCGAATCCTCCCGGCCAGTTCCGGGCTTACGTATCCGGCGATGTTGCCGAACGAGTTGATGACCGCTATGCCCGCAGCTGCAGCCGTACCTCCGAGCATGGATGAAGGCAGCGACCAGAAACACGAAAGTGCGGACATGATGCCGGCCGTGGCAACCGAGAGCGCCACGATGCCGTACCACCCTCCAGACTGTGGCATGGCAGAGAGAGCAAAAGCCGTCGCGGCTACGAGGCAGGGCGCCGCGACATGCCAGCGGCGCTCCCCGCTCCGGTCGGAATGCACGCCGTTGAGCACCATCGCTACGGCTGCCGCAAGCCAGGGTATCGCGGAGATCCAGCCGATAGCCCGCTCGTCGGATGTGATGGTGTCGCCGATGATCTGCGGCAGCCAGAACGAGATGCCGTACAACCCCATGACCACGAGAAAATACACTCCGCTGAACCCCCACACTTTCGGATTTTTCATGGCGTAGCCCGCCGTATGCTCCTCCGCGCCGCCCAGCCGCCGCTCCCCGTCGAGGGCGGCCCGCCGCATCAGCAGATCCTTCTCCTCAGTGTCGAGCCATGAGGCGTCGCGGGGCGAGTCGTCGAGATAAAAAAGCACCACCACGCCCATCGCAGCCGAGGGCAGGCCTTCGAGCACGAAAAGCCACTGCCAGCCCTGCAGCCCCCCGAACCCGTCCATGGCCTCGAGAATAGCCCCGGAAACCGGCCCGCCAACAACGCCCGCAATGGCTACCGCCGTCATGAACCAGGCGACCATCCGTGCCCGGTACTCCGACGGGAACCAGATGGTGAGATAGAGAATTATGCCGGGAAAGAAGCCCGCTTCGGCCACTCCGAGCAGAAAACGCAGCAGGTAGAATGCGTGCTCGTCTGAGACAAACAGCTGCAGGCTGGCGACGATGCCCCAGGTGATCATGATGCGCGCGATCCATATCCTCGCGCCTACCTTCGAAAGGATGATGTTGCTCGGCACCTCGAAAAGCAGGTACCCGATGAAGAAGATACCCGCACCCGTCCCGTAGGCGATATCGCCGAGACCGAGGTCGCGCGACATCTGCAGCTTCGCGAAGCCCACGTTGACACGGTCCAGATAGGCGAGGATGTAGCAGAAGAACAGAAACGGCACGAGACGCCATGCGGCCTTGCGGTAGGCCGCAGGCTCACCGGCCGGAGATGGAGGGGGATGCATGATGAACGGTAACGCGATTATGGTTATGGGGGAAACGAAAACAGATCGTTACAGCGCCCGGTTGAGAAAATCCACCATCGGCTTCACCGTGCGGAACAGGTTGGAAAGCACTCCCGCAAAACCTGGTAAAGTAACCCCGGCATCGCTGAAGAACCGCCGGGTGTAGTACCCCTTGTACCTGAGGTAGTCGATGGCCGGATCGTCGGCATCGAACCCTTTCGGAGGCCGCTTCAGAAGTCCCGAGGGCAGCACGCCTTCGGGAAACTCCTTACTGAACGCTTCGTCAGAGAGAATCGAACGCCACTCGCTGAAATGCCCGCCGATCTCCTCCCTCAGAAGTTCAAGCACCGCAGGCTCAGGCATATAGACGCCGCCGCCCGCGAACGACTCCCCTTCAGGGGCAATATGGACGTAGTAACCGCCGAAACTGCTCCTGCGCCCGCCACGGTTGATGAACACGAAAAAGTTGGTCTTGTAGGGCGACTTGTCGCGAGAGAAGCGTACGTCGCGGTAGATGCGCATGATGCAGTTTTTCGGATCGAGGCCCGACGCGGCGACTGCGGGATCGAATGCGGAAACCTCCCGCAGCAGCCCGGCAGCGAGCCCGATCACCTCCCCGTACGCCTCCTGATACTCGGGCCTGTGCAGCTCGAACCACTCGCGGGAGTTATCGGCCCTAAGGCCTCGGAGAAACGACAGTGTTGAAGAGGTAATCATGGCATCCATCTCAAAAAAAATTGAACCGGGCAAAATGTTTTTCAGGAACCCTGCAAAGGTTTTTGCGTCAATACAACGTTATCGAAAGCCACGGAAACCTGCATGGGGTTCCATGCAGCCACTTCGAAACCCGTCGCACCCGCAAGACTGGAACTGTCCTGCACTTCTCCGGATTTCCGGCCGTTAATGAATACCGAGATCGTCGTTCCCTCGGCAAGCACGCCGATCCTGTTCATCTGGAACGGATCATCGAAGTTCGGAATCTGCGTCCAGGTTATCAGATCCCTGAATACGCCGTTCTCGTTGTAGCAAAGGGCATACTTGCCTAAATCGCCTATTCTCAACACATAATAGCTGTTTCCGTTCCCGCGGAAAAACAGGCCCGCACTGACGTCCTGACTGGTTCTCGAAACAATCTGCACATCAGCCTCAAGATAGAAGTCGCCGGACTGTGCATAGGGTGATGGAAATAAAAACCGGTTTGGCTGTCCCATCTGCTGACTGAAGCTGACGTCAGCCCTGTACTGGCCGTTAACCTGCATTGCCCGGGCAGCCAACAAGTTACCCGAAGCAAAACCGCAGGACCATCTGCAGGGCAGAACGGAGAAATCGTCACTCGCAGCCAGAGGCCATTCTTCATCGACACCGGGGGAAAAATAATTGTACAGTGCCCCGGCAAGCACGACAATGATCGCAAGGGCAGCAAAAAGAACCACCCGGTTCTTCTTTTTTATCACTTTCTCAGCATCCGGG
>NZ_JBAWHG010000061.1:0-50419 GCF_049593655.1 Chlorobium sp. | reverse complement strand
CAGCGCAGTGGAGGTGAGCATCCAGGAGGTGGTGCCGGTGTCGGTGACAACCTCTTCAGCTCCCCATGCCGTGCCGCTGAACAGCATTGCCGCTGCAAGCAGCAGCAATGGATACGAAAACTTTTTCATGAGATATACAAAGATTGGAGTGTTGTTTTATCCTAATAAATTTAACTATCACACGTAAATGTATTAAATAATTAATATAAAAACAACTCATAGTCTATAATTTGCAACAAAAAGGTAGGATTTGTCGGGAAGTGCATGCTGCGGAAGTTTTGTGGTGATTCGGGAGTGAATTCTGCCGGAGAGCCGGATATCCGCTTTACCGGTATGTTTCTGCATATATTTAGGGCATTGAAACCCATGTTCCTAAATTGTACATTGACGGATAGTGGCATTGCCGTATGTTGCCGCGGGTATTGACCGGAGCCGTTTACGACTTTTCAGTATAGGCCGCTAATCTGTTTTTTCCTCTTGCACCATGAAGCTTTTTCTCCGCAGCACCGTTGATGACTACGAAAAGCTTCATGATGCGATTTTCCTGTTCGGCCGGTTTCATGGATACAGCAGCGGATTTCTTTCCACCCTGGATCTGACGCTCAAGGAGGCGTTTCTGAATGCAGTCAGGCACGGGAACCATCAGAACGAAATGCTTCCGGTTACGGTAACTTTCGACGCATCAGCCGGCGGAAATCTGCTTGAGGTAACCCTCAGGGACTGCGGACAGGGTTTCGACCCCGACGATCTTCCTGACCCCACAGCTCCCGGCGGTCTTCATAAAACAACGGGCCGCGGGGTGCATCTTATCAGGAGCTATGCTGAAATTGCGGACGCCCGTGCCGATGCTTCGGGCTTTTCATTCACCTTGCGTTATGTTCCCAGCTGATTTTTCTTAATTAAACCGGTACGATACAACTGCTATGGATATTTCGAAAAGCGCTGCATGGAGTGCCCTGCAGCTTCACAGAGAGGAACTTGAGCCGGTTACCCTGCGCAGGCTGTTTCAGGAGGACCGCTCGAGGTTCGAACGTTTTTCGGTAAGATCAGGCTCGTTCCTGCTCGACTATTCGAAAAACCGGGTCACCTCGCGTACGATGGAGCTGCTTTTTGATCTCGCCCGTACAGCGGGGATTGAAGAAAAACGGCGGCGGATGTTCGAGGGGGAGCCGATCAACTTTACCGAAAACCGGGCAGTACTGCATACGGCGTTGCGCAGACCCCCCGGCTACAGCCTTGTCGTTGACGGGCTCGATGTTCCGGCGGAAGTGGCCGACGTGCTCCGCCAGATGAAGGAGTTCACGGAAAAGGTTATCTCGGGAGCATGGAGAGGGTTTACCGGAAAACGGATTACCGATGTGGTCAACATCGGCATCGGTGGGTCGGATCTCGGTCCCTGTATGGTTACAGAAGCGCTCAGGCCTTTCGCGCATGGTAAGATCAAGGTGCATTTCGTTTCCAATATCGACGGGACGCATATCAGCGAGACCCTGAAAAAGGTTGATCCTGAAACCACCCTGTTCGTTATTGCATCAAAAACGTTCACGACGCAGGAAACCCTCACCAATGCCATGAGCGCGCGAGCCTGGTTCCTCTCCTTTGACGGGGATGAACGTCATATCGCCAGACATTTTGCCGCCGTGTCCACAAACCGGGCGAAGGTTGTGGAGTTCGGTATTGATGAATCAAGCATGTTCAGGTTCTGGGACTGGGTAGGCGGAAGGTATTCTCTATGGTCGTCGATAGGCCTGTCCATAGCCCTTTTCCTTGGTTTCGAGCGCTTTTCAGAGCTGCTCGCGGGCGCTCATGCCATGGATGAGCATTTTCTCACCGCGCCGCTCGAAGAGAACATTCCGGTCATCATGGCGCTTCTCGGGGTCTGGTACAACAACTTTTTCAATGCCGGCTCCCATGCGATTATTCCTTACGATCAGTATCTCCACCGATTTCCAGCCTATCTGCAGCAGCTCGATATGGAGAGCAACGGGAAACGGGTCGACTGCAGCGGCCGTACCGTCGGGTACGCAACCGGTCCGGTCATATGGGGCGAGCCGGGGACCAACTCGCAGCACGCCTTTTTCCAGCTGCTCCACCAGGGGCCCGGTTTCATTCCTGCGGATTTTATCGTGCCGCTGAAGAGCCAGAATCCGCTCGGAGAACATCACGATATGCTCGTGGCGAACTGTTTTGCCCAGACGGAGGCGCTGATGCAGGGCAAAACCGAGGCCGAGGCCCGACAGGAGCTTGTATCGGCGGGATACGATTCCGAAAACGTCGGGATGCTTGTGCCACACAAGGTTTTTCCGGGGAACCGACCGACAAACACGCTCGTGTTCGACGAACTCGATCCGTTTTCGCTCGGCACCCTGATCGCTCTTTACGAGCACAAGGTTTTCGTGCAGGGTGCGCTGTGGCAGATCAATTCGTTCGACCAGTGGGGGGTGGAACTTGGCAAGCAGCTTGCCAGGGCGATTCTTCCCGAACTCCAGCGGGAGGGTGCGGTAAACGGTCATGACGGTTCGACCAATGCGTTGATCGACCTTTACCGCAACAGGCGCACCTGATAGCTCCGGCCGGCAATTACACGAAGTCCGGATCACGAGGCTGGCGGTTTTCCTTGCCGTCACGGGTAACAGAAAGATCAGTAAAAGCCCTGCAGGAATTCCTGCAGGGCTTTTGCGTTGCACGCCTATACCGGGTTTCCGCAAGGCCGGAGCGCCGGGAAGCCTGTTCCCGTCAGGATTATGCACAGGATTGCAGGTCCCGTACCTGACCCGTTCAGACTACAGCTGGCGTTCAGAGCCCGTTGCGTTCGAAAATGGTATCGACACTTGCCCTGAGTTTGCCGAGAATGTTTTCGAAGCTGAACAGTTCGGCGATCTCTTCGGGCGTTATATGCTGAAGGAGCTCTTCGTCCTGCAGGACAAGATCGCGCAGGTGAACTTTTTTCGACCAGCTCTCCATGGCGTTGCGCTGCACCAGCCGGTAGGCATCTTCACGGGTCAGGCCTTTTCCGGTAAGGGCGAGGAGCAGGGTCTGCGAGGTTGTCAGGCCGTAGGAGGAGTTGAAGTTCTCCTCCATACGCTCCGGATAGACCAGCAGGGTTTCAAGCGAATCGCTGAAGGTGCGCAGCATGTAGCACACGGCAATGGTCGAATCCGGCATGATGATTCGTTCTACCGAAGAGTGGGAGATGTCCCGCTCGTGCCAGAGCGCAACGTTTTCCATGGCGGCGATGGAGTTCGAGCGGACCACGCGGGCCAGACCGGTAAGGCGTTCGAACGTGATCGGGTTGCGTTTGTGCGGCATGGCTGAACTTCCTTTCTGCCCCTTGCTGAAAAACTCCTCGGCTTCACGTACTTCGGTGCGCTGCAGATGGCGGAGTTCAACCGAGAATTTCTCGATCGACGAGGCGATGATGGCCAGCGTCGTGGCGAATTCCGCATGCCTGTCGCGCTGGAGTATCTGGGTCGAGATCGAGGAGGGCTCAAGTCCGAGCTTCCGGCATACTGCGGCCTCGATTTTCGGTGAAAGGTGCTGATAGGTGCCTACCGCTCCGGAGATTTTGCCGACCGATACCGTGGCGACGGCTTTTTTCATGCGGTCGAGATTGCGCAGCATCTCCTGGTGCCACAAAAGCAGCTTCAGGCCGAAGGTGGTGGGCTCGGCATGAATACCGTGGGTGCGTCCCATTTCAAGGGTGTATTTGAACTCGACTGCCCGCTTTGCAAGCACGGCTACGAGTTTTTCAATATCGGCAAGAATGATTTTGCCTGCGTCGCGCATCTGCATGGCCAGGCAGGTATCGACCACATCCGAGGAGGTAAGTCCTTCGTGGATGTAGCGGGACTGCGGCCCGACATTTCCGGCGACATTGGTGAGGAAGGCGATGACGTCGTGCTTGGTCTCCTTTTCGATTTCAAGGATCTCATCCACTTTGAAGGCCGCTTTTTCACGAATGGTCTGCACTGCTTCTTCGGGAACGAAGCCTGCTTCCATCCGCGCTTCCACGGCGGCGATTTCAAGCTGGAGCCAGCGCTGGAATTTTGCCTCTTCGGTCCAGATTGCCGAGATATCTTCGGGTGAGTAACGTGGTATCAACGTATGAACGGTTTAGTGGTTGTCGGGTCTTTCTGGCATGAAACAGCCCTGAATATACGTTTTGGCACGAAGAAAACCCAGCTGCGGCCTTCAGCTGCCGAGTTCGGCGTAAAGCTTCCTGACATAGGCAAGCGCTGCTTCGCGCTCATAGGGAATGATGCCGTCGATAACGGCATTTTCCATCCGGCTCTTGATGATGCCCACCATTTTGCCTTCGGTGAGACCGAGCGTTTCCATGATATCGGACCCGCTGATGGGAGGTCTCCAGCTTGCCAGCAGGTCTTTTTCGGCGACTTCGGCGATCTTCTGTTCGACGTTGCCGAAATTCTTCATGATGCGCACCACCTTCCGGGGGTTTTTGCTGGTCACGTCGGCCCTGCAGAGGCTCATGAGGTCTTCAAGATCGGGCCCGGCGTCATACATCAGGCGGCGGATTGCCGAGTCGGTGATCTCCTCCTTGGAAAGCGGAATGGGGCGGTGGTGGAGCCGAACCAGTTTCTGCACGTAGTCGAGCGGTTCCTGCGGCCAGCGCATGGATTTGAAGATTTTCGCAACGATCCGTATGCCCACGGCTTCATGACCGTGAAAGGTCCATCCGGCTGAAGGGTGGAACCGCTTGGTGACCGGTTTGGCAATATCGTGCAAAAGAGCCGAAATTCTCAGCCAGAGTTTGCCGGAGTGAGCGGCGACATTGTCAACCACCTGAAAGGTGTGGAAGAGCGTGTCCTTGTGGCCGAGTCCGTCAACCTGTTCGATGCCGGCCATTGCGGTAACCTCGGGAAGGATGTCGCCGAGAATGCCGGTTTCATAGAGCATTCCGAGACCTTTCGAGGGCACCGGGCTCTGCATGATTTTAAAGAACTCCTGACTGATTCTTTCCTTTGATACGATCCGTATCCTCTCGTGCATGGCGCTCATGGCCGTGAGCATTGCCGGATCGGGTGTGCATGCAAGCTGTGCGGTAAAGCGCGCCGCACGCATCATCCTGAGCGGGTCGTCCGAGAAGGTCTGTTCCGGGTCGAGCGGGGTTTTCAGTATGCGGTTTTCAAGATCATCAAGACCGTTGTAAAGGTCGACAAGCGTTCCCCGGTTATGGGCATTGAGGCTGACGGCAAGCGCGTTGATAGTGAAATCCCTTCTTGACAGATCGTCTTCCAGTGTGCCGATCCGGGTGACCGGTTTCCGGGAGTCGGCGTTGTAGGACTCCCTGCGCGCTCCCACCACCTCCACTTTCAGCGCTCCGGCCTGTTCATCGGTCACTTCAAGCTGCGCGGTCCTGAAGCGTTCGAACACGACAAAGTTTCTTGCCGAAAGCTCCTTCCGGATGATTCCGGCAAAGGCGACAGGCTCGCCGACCACCATGATATCGATGTCGCTGCAGGGCTTTTCGATGAGGATGTCGCGGACATAACCGCCAACCAGATAACAGGGAAGATCCAGGCGGTCGGCAATTTCTCCGATACGCAGCAGGACCGCCGGTATATCGCGCGCTGTGAATTGCTTCAGGCTCATCGTTTCCCTTCCGGCACGCTCAATCGAACAACGCTGCATTACCGGCAATTTCATCGGTTATACGGTCGGCTACCATAACGGCTTTGCGTCCGTCCCTCGAACTTACCGCAACCGGCCTGTCGTTGAGCACGTCATCGATAAAATGGCGGAGTTCGTCGCGAAGTGCGTTGGTTTTCGGAACATCGGGGGTGATATAGTCGAGCACCATGCCCTGCATGGCATCCTTGATCTCCCCGAACTGTTCGAGTATTTTCCGGGCGGCATAGGTTTTGACGGGATTTTTCGATGAAGCCTGTGCAGGGTGCACCAGCCGGAACACTTCGGACTTTCCGCTGGTCAGGTCAAGCGACGCGTAGCTTTTGGGCTCATTGCAGAAAAACCGCATTTTCCTGATTCTGCTGCGGCTCAGGCGGCTTGCCGTCACGTTTGCCGTGGCGCCGTTCATGAAGTCTATCCTTGCCGTGGCCATGTCGAGCTCGTTTGAAAAAACCCTTACGCCTGAGGCGGCAATGCTTTTGATGTCGGATTTGATGAGGGAGAGCACCAGATCGATATCGTGAATCATCAGATCGAGCACCACCGAAACATCGGTGACCCGGAGCGAAAATCCGCTCAGCCGTTCAGCCTGAATGTACATCGGTTCGCCGATATAGGATTCCACCGCGCGGAGGGCCGGATTGAACCGTTCGATATGGCCTACCTGAATGCGAACCCCGTTCTCCTCTTCAAGCCTGATCAGCTCATCAGCCTCCTCGATTGTCGCCGTTATAGGTTTCTCGATGAAGAGATGTTTTTTTTCAGCCAGCAGCTGGCGGGCAATATCGAAATGGGTGCTTGTCGTCGTGGCAATCACGGCGGCATCACAGTTCGCCGACAGCTGCTCTATGGAATCGAACTGATGGACTCCGTATTTGCCGGCAATCTCTTCGGCGCGCTGGCTGTTCCTGTCGAAAATACCCGCCAGATGCACATCCGGGGATTCAAGGGCGATATCACCAAGCAGTTTGGTATGAAATTCGCCAAGCTTTCCCGTTCCGATAACTCCTATACGCATATCAGTTTTTTTTCTCATGCAGGGAAAGCCTGGTCAGATGCTTTCAGTTTCTGCTGCAGGTTCCAGAGCCTCAATTTTATACTTGAACAGGGCGAGCGCTATAAAAGTGCCTACGATGGTCAGCAGGCCGGCTACAATATAGGGCGCATGAAAATTCATGCCGTAAAGGATACTCCCGCTGAACGGCCCCATGATGCGGGCAAAGGAATTTACCGACTGCGAAAGCCCGAGAATCTGCCCCTGCTGCTGCTTGTAGCTGTAAAGGGAGATCATGGAGAGATTGATGGGGGCTACCAGGCTTGTGCCGATCGCAAAGCAGAGCAGGATCAGAAGCCCGTAGGAGAAAAGCGTGTCCTGAGGGATGAACGGTACGAAAAAAACCCCGGCAAAGGTGAACAGATGGCCCCAGAGGAAAAGCCTGTGTTCGCCGACTTTCCTGATGAGCCGTCCGATCAGTCCACCCTGTACGATGACCGAGAAAAAGCCTACATAGGCGAAAATGTAGCCGATCTGCTGATCGGATGCCATGAAATACTCCTTCCAGAGCAGAATGGAGGCCACCTGCATGTTGACGATGGCGAAGGTGAAGATGTAATTGGCGATCATCAGCAAAGCAAGCGGCTTCGAACTGAAGGAGAGCTTCAGGCCGTCGATGTACTCGTCGGTCTTGGCTTTCAGAAAAGAGGTCGATCCGGCTCCCTCGCCCTTCCGGCTGAACATGCTGATCGCAAGTTTTTCGGCTTTTTTGTTGGATTCCGGCAGAAAGAAAACCGCGAGAATGAAATCGAGGAAGATAAGGCCGGAAGCCACGTATCCAACCATTGCAATGCCATAGTTATGCTTGAGCAATCCGCCGACGAGCGGTCCGATAATGAACCCTACGCCGAACGCGGCGCCGATCATGCCCATGGCTCCCGAGCGGCTTTTGCTGTCGGTCACATCGGTAATGTAGGCCTGTGCTGCGGCAATGTTGGCCGATCCGATGCCCGAGAGCCCCCTGGCAAAGATCAGAAGCGGAATATTGTCGGCCTGCGAAAAAATCAGATAGGAGAGTGCGGTGATGAAAATGCTGATGAGCATCACCGGTCTTCGTCCGATCTTGTCGCTCAGCTTCCCCCAGAGCGGGGAGAAGATAAACTGCATGATGGAGAAAATCGCGGCGATGAGGCCGATCATGAAGGGATTTGCGCCAAGGTCTTTGGCATAGGTCGGCAGCAGGGGCAGAACAATGCCGAATCCGATCAGATCAAGCAGAACGGTAAGGAGGAGGATGACCAGTGGCGATTTCTTCATGCATGCATGCTGTTATATTGCGGCACCATCGAGCTAAGGCCTCAAAGATAAACAATTCACCCCTTTTCCTGCAGGCTGCTTTTGAAAAACAGCACTTTCAGGGGGTTTATTTTTTTTCGATAAGTCGCTCCAGCTGCGCGATTCCTTCCAGCACTCTCGGACCCGGCCGCAGAAAAAGGCTGTTGTCGAAGCCGTCGAACACCTTCCTGTTCCGTACCGCGCTGATATGCTTCCAGCCGCTTCTCTGCATGACGCCCGCGGCGGCGGGGGTCTCTTTCGACATGTACATGCAGGCGATGATGTCGGGGTTCTGTTCGATTACCCACTCCTGTGATATTTCGAAATACTCCTTGCGAACGGCGTCGCCGATATTGCGTCCTCCGGCATAGCTGATCAGGGCCGACGTGTAGCTGTCCCTGCCGCCGGTCCAGAAGGGATCATCCCATATTTCAAGATAGACCAGGGGTTTTTCCCTGCGGCCGAGGTTTTTCTTCCTGAATCCGGCAAGGCCTTTTTCAATGACGGAGGCAAGGCTGTCGGCCTGAGGCCGGTGGCCGGTGAGTTTTCCGAGTGTCCTGAGCGCTTCGGGAATATCGTCAGGGGTTCTGCAGATGATCCTTTCGGTCCGGATGCCCAGATCCCTGATTTTGCTGTTGCTCTGTTCCTCCTCGAGATCGACGTCGATGACGATATCCGGATGCATGGAGGCCAGCACCTCCATCGAGGGCCTTCCGAAAGCTCCCGCAACCGGAACCCTGGCGGCCTCTGCGGGCCAGTCGCACGCCGTGGTTCGCCCCACCAGATGTTCTCCGGCTCCGATGGCAAAAATCATTTCGGTAATGCTCGGCGCGAGGCTTACGATTCGGGGTTTCGTCTCCTGCTTTGCTTCAGCTCCGCTTTCGGTTTTCATGCAGCCCGTGCAGAGAAGAAGGACCGAGGAGAGCAGGAGCAGGAAAGGGATGCCTTTATGCCATGTCGCGAGTCGCATACTGTTTCAGGAGTTCGTTATGGTGGAAGGCGAGTGGCATCGAAAGCGCCTCGTCGAGAGGGAACCAGCCCGTTTCCTCGACCTCGTCGGGCATCAGGCGGAGGGTTCCCTCAGCTGTTCCGAAAAACGCAAGCGCAACCGCATGGAAGCCGTACTGCGGAAAGATTTCGTCGATGTAGCAAAGGAACTCCGGATAGGCAAACCCGAGCCCGGTCTCTTCGCCCACCTCCCGCCTGACTGCTGCAAGAGCGGTTTCGCCCTGGTCGATATGTCCTCCGGGAAGGCACCAGAATCCCCTGAAGGGCATAACGGCCCTCCGGGTAAGCAGCACCGTCGACCGGTTGGCCCTGTCCGGCGCGATGATCGCGGCTACCGTGGCTTTTGTCATGGGATGGCGGTTACATGGGACAATATCTTTCCTTCAGCAGGGAAAATGGCAAAAAAAGATGATATCCGAATGCTCCCTGCTGCAAAATATTCCGTGTCGCCGCATTACAGACGGCTACTTTTTACCCCTTCAAACCGTTATAGCTGAAAACGGTAACACAATCCGCCTTACTATCATGGGGCTCAACACCCTGACCTTCAGGCAGTGCATTCCGGTCTCCATCGAAGAGGCATGGGAGTTTTTCTCCGATCCGGCGAACCTGGCAAGGATCACGCCACCGGAAATGTTTTTCAGGATCACCAGCGGTACTGCAGGGCAACAGATTTACGAGGGCATGCTGATCACCTATACGCTTTACCCGTTCATGATGCTGCCGGTGCAGTGGGAGACCGAAATAACGAAGGTCGACAGACCTTTCCTTTTCGAAGACCGGCAGAAATCCGGGCCTTACGGGAGCTGGCGCCACCGGCATCAGTTCCGTGAAATTCCGGGAGGCATCGAGATGACCGACCGGATCGACTATTCGATGCCTTTCGGAGTGTTCGGCGATCTGGTCAATGCGCTGATCGTGAGCCGCCGCCTCGAGGAGGTGTTTGCCTACAGGAAAAGAAAGACAGGAGAACTTCTTGGTGTCATGAATTCCGCATCGTTGCACCGCCATGCATAACGAACTTTCCTTTCCGTCCATAGCGCTTTCCTTTGCCGGGGGGCTTGCGCTGTTTCTCTACGGCATCACGGTAATGAGCGGTGGCCTCAAGAAGGCCGCGGGGAGCCGCATGCGCGATTTCATTGCCCGTATCACCGATAACCGTTTTTCCGGATTGCTTGCCGGAGCCCTTGCCACCATGATGGTGCAGTCGAGCAGCACCATCATGGTCATGCTGGTCGGGCTGGTGCAGTCGCAGCTTATGACCTATGTCCAGGCGCTCTCCATCATGCTTGGCGCGGAAATCGGCACGACGGCCATGGCGCAGCTTATCGCCTTCAGGATTCACGAGTACGGTCTGCCGGTTTTCGCCGCGGGTTTCGCGCTCAACCTCCTGAGCCGGAGGGAAGCGCTTCGCAACGCGGGTGAAGCGCTCTATGGATTCGGGCTGTTTCTTTTCGGCATGAGTCTGATGTCGGGAGCTGTCGTGCCCCTCCGCTCTTACGAGCCGTTTCTGAAACTTCTTGGCTACATGGAAAATCCGCTGTACAGCGTGCTTGCCGGTATGCTGCTGACCGCTCTGATGCAGAGCAGCGGAGCCTTCATCGGCATTGTGATCACGCTTGCCCAGCAGGGTTCACTGTCCCTGGAAGCCGGCATTCCGCTGCTGCTCGGCGCCAATATCGGCACCTGCATTACCGCAACGCTGGCAAGTATCGGCACCATGCGTCCGGCTCGCCGCGTCGCTCTTGCGCAGGTGCTTTTCAATGTCAGCGGAGTTGCGGTTTTTCTGTTTCTCATTCCCTGGTATGCCGATTTCGTTCGCATGCTTTCACCGGCGGCGGGGGTTCCCGGAACGGCCATTCCACGCCAGATTGCCAATGCCCATACGTTTTACAATGTCTTTATGGCGGTCATGTTCCTTCCGCTGATTTCCTTCTGGGCGAAACTGCTGATTCGTCTGATTCCCGACAGTCCTGAAGAGACGCGGCTGCGGCCTTCCGTCTGGTATATCACCAATTCCGCTCTCTCCACGCCGTCGCTTGCCCTGAGCTATGCAAGGGCAGAGACTGTGCGCATGAACCGTATTCTTGAAAGGATGGCAGGGGCTTTGCTTCCGGCTTTTACCGGAAACCCTGCGGCAGGAGATACGCTTTTTCCGGAGCTTTCCCTTGCCGGGGGAATCGGCATGCGGGAGGAAAAGATCGACTTTCTTGAATCGAAAATGTCGGATTATCTCATTGCCATCAGCCGGCAGGAGCTCGGTGAGCGCGAGTCCCGGGAAGTTTTCGCACTCATGGCTATCGTCAAGGACCAGGAGTCGATAGGCGACAGCATCGAGGCTCTCCTGCAGAAGCTGACTGGGCGATCCCCGGAAGCCTCGATGTCCCTGACGGAGGAAGGCATGGCTGACCTGTCGGCCCTGCATGCATTTCTCTGCGGTGAAGTTGCCGGTCTTACCGGTGCCGTGCAGGAGATGGGTGCCGCCAGGGCATCGGCAATCGTGCACGGTGCCGACGATTTTTCCGTGCTTGCCGCGGAAGCTGAAGTCCGGCATCTGCAACGGCTGCGCAGGCTGCCCGAATCGGCCATGACGCACGACCGGCATATGGAGCTGCTGCATGCCTTCGAAGAGATGCACCACTACTGCAAGAGCATAGCCCGCAGCATCATGAATGCGGGAAGTCAGTAGCAGAAGATGTGGGCGGTGAGTGGTGAGCCGGAAGGCGGAAGTCGGTCGCCGTGAGAGGTGGGCGGTTAGCCGGAAGTCCGGGGGCGAAAGAGTGCCGGAAGTTACAGTTGTAAATAGTTCTGAGTTTTTTTTGCTGAACTGACGTTCCGGTTATTCTTGCCGCTCACCGCTCACCGCTCACAGATTTCTTGCATTTGAAAAAATTATTCGCTATCTAATTCCCTCGAAGTTCTTTCTCGTCATAACAGGTGCCGGCTTAAAAGCCGGAGAATAGGGAAGTACGTGAGATTCGTACACTGTACCCGCAACTGTACAACGGTAAACCGCCATTCAGAGCTCATGGCCACATGAGTTTGAAAAGCGGTCTTTTCAGGTCACTGCGCTGATTTCCTCCCAGGAAAAGCGCGGGAAGGTCTGCAAAGGAAGTAAACCGTGAAAGTCAGGAGACCTGCCGGTTATGCTATTGCAATCAATAATCAGACTACGGGTTTATAGTCTCAGGCAATACTGTACATGAAAAAAACAATGTATCCGGCGACATCCATATCCTGAGCGGCTCAGGTACTTTCTGCTCTAACGGTTTGTTTTCGGTTGCTCCGTGCGCGCCTTTCCGGCTTTTCAGCATCGTTGGCTTCGTATGGATGCCGTGTTCGTGTTTTTTTTTCGTGTACGTTTCCTGCCCCTGGACGGACCTGTCAGTCAGTTTGAAGTTTTATGAAACTGATAACAGGCAGACACATGACAAAAAAAACAGTTGCCTTTCTTGCGGTTTGCGTTGCATGCCAGAGCGCGTTGTACGCAGGGGAACCCTCCGAACGCTTTTACACTACCGATGAGGTGGTGGTGACGAGCAGCCATTTTTCTGAAAAGGAAAAGGAGAGCGCCAGGTTTATAACCGTCGCCGACAGCGAGAAACTCAAAAAAACCGGGGCCACTAACGCCATCGAAGCGCTTTCCCGAATCGGCGGTCTCGGGTACAAGTCCCTCGCTCCCCTTGGCGTCAACAAACTCGGCATGAACAGCTCGGTCTACATCAGGGGGATGGCCGACGGCGAGCTCATTCTTGTCAACGGCATGCCTGTCCAGCAGGCAGCTTCGAAAGGGTATGATCTCAGTGCCATTTCCATAGACCAGATCGAGAGAATCGAGGTCCTCAAGGGCGCCGCGTCCACGCTCTATGGAGCCGATGCGATGTCGGGCGTGATCAATATCGTTACCAAAAAACCTTCCGGCGAAACATCGGCGACCGCCTCGGTTGAATTCGGCAACGAATCGTGGATGAACCACGGCGTCAGCGTCAACCTGCCCGGCGCGACTATCGGTTTTCGTTACCAGCACATGGGCGAACTCGACAATGTCGGCCGTCAGTTTACCAACAAGTACACCAATGCCCTTGACGAGACCGACCGGTACATGTTCAGTCTCAACCTGTCACCGTTTGCCGACACCTATATCGATTATCAGTATTCCGGCTACGAAACGGGCTTCATCGATCGTTATGATTCGGGACTGGTCGAACGGACGGATCAGCAGAGCGACTTTCATTTTCTCAATATTCGTTATGAAAGCGATGTGTTCAAGGCAAAGCTGTACGGCGTTTACGACAATCGCGTTCAGACGGAGTACGTCGATGGGGTATTCGAGTCGGAGGTCGAGCGTCTGAATTACAATTACGGCGCCGAGACCGATTATCGTTTTCTTTTTTCCCGCGGTTTCGAGCTGAGCGTGGGAGCGGACTATGTTCATCGCTATGCCGAATATTCCAACATCTACGGGGAGAAGTCGCGCGATGATTACGGCGTATTTGCGGAGTTGAAAAAACGGTTCGGCGATGACGTTATCCTGACGTTCGGCGGGAGGGAGCAGTTCATCGACAACGAAGCGGAAACGACCGATTACAACGTGTTTCTGCCAAGCGTCGGTCTTATGTGGAAAGCTTCGGACGATCTCAATCTGTTTGCCAATGCGGGCAAGGCTTTTCAGGCTCCGACCTTTACCCAGCTGTACTACGACAGCAAAACCATCAAAGGAAATCCCGACCTCAAACCGGAATCGGGCTGGAGTTACGAGACAGGGTTCAAGTGGAACTGCGATTGCGCTTCGGCAAGGATTTCCGGATTCTGGATGACGTATGACGACAAGATCCAGATCGATCGAAAGACAAAGCCTTACCGCTATTTCAATGCCGGCGCGTATGAAACGAAAGGCATCGAATGGGAGCTCGGACTGCGCCCGTTTTATGGCGAAGCAGGGATTCTCGGCAGGGTTTCGCTGTCTGCAGCAGGATACTGGGCGGATCCTGTCTCGGAAGATATCTACGGAGAAAAATACCAGCCAGGTCCGAAGTTCCAGAATACCTTCGGCATCACGTATGCCTCGATACCGTTCGGTCTCGACCTGAGATGCCGGATACTTGCCGGCCGCCAGGACAATCTGGACAATTATACCGCTTTCGATCTTTCCGGAAGGGTGAAAGCGGGCCCCGGCAATGTCACGGTCGCTGTTGAAAATCTGTTCGATACCGAAATCCAGACCTCCGGCAATCTGGTTGAAACGGCAAGCAGCCGTTACGTCTATTACGATCCGGGCCGTCTTCTCCGGGTCGGATACGCGGTTGCATTGTGAACGACCCTTTTTCTCCGTCAGAGCCTCCCGTCTGTGTGTGGGGCGGGGGGGCTGGCAAAACCTGTGAATGGAGATAATCGTGAGCGACCATGACAAGAGAAGAAAACGTCGGCTGACTGTTCCCCGTGAGCAGATCGAATGGTATCCGGCGATCGATCCCGATCTGTGCAACAGTTGCAGTTCCTGTTTCGATTTCTGCCCGAAAGAGGTTTTCGCATCGGGGCCCCGGGAAGAGGGGCTGCGGCGTCGGCCGAAGATGACGGTCGCCGAGCCGTACCGGTGCATTGTGCTGTGTTCCGCCTGCGAAAGGATATGCGCCGCAGGGGCGATATCGTTTCCCCCGCGTGAGGCTTTCGAGCACCTTGTAGAATATACCGACTGAAAGAGAATGAAAAGAGATGAGGTACGTATGTGTCGGAAGGGTAGTGCGATGACGCATCCAGGTGGAGCGACCCCTTCCCGTAAAGGGGTTCGCCCGGCTCTGCTGCTTGCCGGTCTGATCCTGCAGCTGCTGTTTTTTTCGGGGTGTACTGCCGTGCAGGAAGAGGGCTCCGGCCCGTCGCCATCCGGTTCCGCGCCGCACGCCGGGAGCGGTTTCATCCGGTATGCGAAAGGGTTTTCCCTGCAGCATCACGCCGGATTCATCACCCTGCACATCGATCCGGCTCCGGACGGGCGGAAGGACACGCTGCGCTATATCCTGCTTCCCTCCGGAGCTTCGGTTCCGAAGGGTTTCCATGGCTATGTTCCCGTCCGGACCCCGGTAAAAAGGATTGCGGTTTTTTCCACCACGCATATCGGTTTTATCGATATGCTCGGCAGGAGTGACGGCATTATCGGGGTTTCCCGTCCCGAGTTTGTCAACACCCCTGCGGTCAGATCCCGCATAAGGAGCGGAGCGATCAAAGCGATCGGCATGCCGTTCAGTCCCGATGTCGAGGTTCTGCTGAATCTGGACCCCGATCTGGTTATCGCGCCGGCGCTTCCCGCGGCCCGGAAGACCGATTATCAGGCGCTTGTCCAGGCGGGCATCCCGGTGCTCGTCGTTGCCGAATGGCTGGAGCCGTCGCCTCTCGGGCGCGCCGAGTGGATCAGGCTGTTCGGCGCTCTTTTCGGCAGGGAGGATGCGGCTCGCGAAAAGTTCGACGCCATAGAGCGCTCCTACCGGAAACTCGCCGCCCTTACAGAGAACGTCAGGGAGAGGCCTGCGGTACTGACCGGCCTTCCGGTAAAGGATACCTGGTTCGTTCCTGCCGGCGGCAGTTACGTCGCGGCCCTGCTGCACGACGCCGGTGCGGCCTATCCATGGAGCGACAGGCCCGGTACGGGCAGCATAAGCCTGGATATCGAAGCGGTCTATCCCGTTGCGCTCGAGGCGCCCTACTGGTTGAACCCCGGAGCGGTCGAATCGATGGACGAACTGCTTGCCATGGATAGCCGCTTCCAGGATATGCTTTCCGTAAAAACTGGCAGGGTCTACAACAACAACCGCTGGATTAACGCAGCAGGAGGAAACGCCTACTGGGAGTACGGCGTTCTCAGGCCCGATCTGATTCTCCGTGATCTTATCTCCATCCTGCACCCCGGGTTGCTGCCGAAAAAGGGCGGCAAACCCGATTCCCTAACCTTTTACCGGGAGATCAGGTAGTATGGCCGTCCGTATTTCCGGCGCGCAGGCTTCGGACGGGCATGCGTGGCCCCTTCTTTCTCCGAAAGCAGGCATGCTGTTCGTGCTCCTGCTTGCGCTTCTGCTGCTCTTTCTTCTCGATATCGTGCTGGGTTCGGTGCAGATACCGCTTGAAAGCGTTATCGGGATTCTGCTCGGCAGGGGCGCCGAACACCCCGCCTGGGAGAAAATCATTACGGCCATCCGCCTGCCGAAAGCCGCAACCGCGGTTATTGCCGGAGCAGCCCTTTCGGTGAGCGGCCTGCAGATGCAGACGCTTTTCCGCAATCCTCTGGCCGGCCCCTCGGTACTCGGCATATCGGCCGGTGCAAGCCTCGGGGTCGCCGTGGTGATGCTTGCTTCAGGCGGCGCGGCCAACGCGTTCGCCATCCGTCAGCTCGGCTTCGGAGGGAGCTGGCTTATCGTCATCGCGGCAACGCTCGGCGCGATGGCCGTGCTGCTGATCGTGCTCGGCATAGCCGTTCGGATCAGGGACAACGTCGTGCTGCTCATCGTCGGCATCATGGTCGGCAATATCACGATTTCACTGATCAGCATCTGGCAGTATTTCAGCGAACCCGAGCAGATCCAGGACTATCTGATCTGGACCTTCGGCAGCCTTGGCGGAGTACTCGGGCCGCAGCTTGCCGTGCTCGGCGCCGTTGTCGCTCTGGGACTTCTTGTCTCCTTTTCCGCTTCGAAGTCGCTGAACGTGCTTCTCCTCGGCGAAAATTACGCGCGCAGCCTCGGCATGAGCACGTTCTTCGTTCGGGTGTCGGTGATTGCCGCCACCAGCCTGCTTGCCGGAAGCGTCACGGGGTTCTGCGGCCCCATAGGGTTTATCGGCATCGCCGTGCCGCATCTGACCCGTTCGATGCTCGATACCTCCGACCATCGCTTTCTGATGCCCAGCTGCTGTCTGGTGGGAGGCATCCTGATGCTTGCCTGCGATATTGTCGCCCAGATGCCTGGAACCCAGACAACGCTGCCGATCAATGCCGTGACGGCCTTGATCGGTTCTCCGGTCGTCATCTGGGTCATTATGAAACAACGAAACCTCAAGTCCTCCTTTTCATGAACAACAGCATACTGCAGACCAGGGATCTGGCCATCGGGTATCCCGCCGGAAAGAGGCTTGGGATGTCCGGAAACCGACGATCGGGCAACAGGTCGAAGATCGTCGCGGAAGGCATGTCCCTCGAGCTGCGTGAAGGCGAGCTGGTATGCCTGCTCGGCCCGAACGGATCGGGCAAGTCAACCCTCATGAGAACGCTTGCCGGCGTGCAGAAACCGCTCGGCGGGGAGGTGCTGCTTTCGGGAACACGACTCGACCGTCTTTCGGCAAGAGATGGCGCCCGGCTGCTCAGCCTGGTGCTGACCGACAAGGTGCTGACCGGCAATCTTTCGGTCTATGCGCTTGTGGCGCTTGGCCGCTATCCCTATACGGGGTGGGCGGGGAACCTCTCGCCCCGGGACGAAGCGGTGGTCCGCCATGCCATTGAAACAACCGGAACCAGGATGTTCGCGCACCGGCATCTCGGCGATCTGAGCGACGGGGAGCGCCAGAAGGTGATGATCGCCCGTGCAATCGCCCAGGATACGCCGGTCATCATGCTCGACGAACCCACCGCGCATCTCGACCTTCCCAACCGGCTCGAGATCGTCAGGCTTCTGAAAATGCTGGCCCGCGAGCAGAAAAAAGCCATCGTGCTCTCGACGCACGAACTCGACATGGCCCTGCAGACTGCCGACAGGATCTGGCTGATGCGGCCCGTCGATGCCCCTCACGGAGAGCGGAAGTCATCGATAGTTTCCGGCATTCCCGAATCACTCGTGCTCGACGGTCAGCTGGAGCAGGCGTTCAGGCGAAAGGGGTTCGAGTTCGATCTCCACTCCGGATCGTTCCGCTTCCGCCACGATGCAGAACGGACGATCGGCCTTGTCGGCGATGGCGTGCGGGCATACTGGACCCGGAGAGCACTCGAGCGGATCGGCTGCAGGGTGGTGCCGGGAACGGCAGTCCCGCAGCATGTCGTGGTGGCCGGCGAGAACGGAACCGGGCACTGGCAGTTCTTTGATGGCAGCACCCGCAATCCCCACAAACTTCAGGCTCTTTCCGACGTGCTGACGGCTGTCGGCGTGAGTGGATCGTCAGGGGAGGTTGTCCGGTGAATACGTTCGGGTTTCGTTATCCGGGAAGGAGCGGAAGCATCCTGCTCCTCATTCTGCTTCTGCTTGCCGCCTGTACGCCTGCAGGCCGGCAGACCGGCAGCAGGCAGCAGGCTGATCGGGAGGCGGGCGAGGTGCGCTATGCAAGGCTGTTCACCATCGCAAGGGAGAACGGCTGTACCCGGATCACGGTCGCCGCTGCGGATTCCGCCAGCCGGCAGGATCCCTTCACCTATCTGCTCGTGCCTGAAGGAAAGCCTGTTCCCGAAGACGCGGGCGAAGCGATGGTGGTCAGAATCCCTCTGAAAAAGGTTACCTGTGAAAACGGCTTTCAGGTGTCGCTGCTCCAGATGCTCGGTCGATCCGCCGCTCTTGCCGGCGTGTCGGGAAAGCAGCGGGTCGGTCAGGACGACGTGCATCGAAAGATCGACAGCGGGGAGCTTGCCGTGATCGGATTCATGAGGGGAATGAACATGGAGCGCCTGCTGAAGACCGCACCCGACATGGTGTTCGTCAACACGACCGGAGTCGCCTCGGACGTGCCCGGAAAACTGCGCTCCTGCGGATTGACTCCCGGCATGTTTTCGGCCTCTCTCGAAGAGCATCCGCTCGGAGCGTTCGAGTGGATCCGGTTCATGGGAGCGTTTTTCGACCGGGACAGCCTTGCCGATGCGCTTTTCAGTGAACGGGAGCGGGCCTATCTGGACGTGCAGGCCAGGGTGGCGGACGTGAAGCGACGTCCTTCGGTCATTGCCGGATACAGCAGAAAGGGAGCATGGTCGACCATGGGCTCTTCGCGATGGTTTGCGACCATGCTCGACCATGCAGGAGCGGACTACCTCTTCAAAGGCAAGCCATTCGAGCGGGGCCATCTCATCGGTCAGGAAGCGGGGCTCAGCGCGGGCATGTCGGCCGATTTCTGGGTGAATACGCATTTCAGGGCTGTCTCCATCGACGATCTGACAGGCGAAGACTCCCGATACGGGCTGTTCCGGAGCGTCCGCGAACGCAGGGTGTACAACAACAACGGCAGTTGCTTCGCAAACGGCAGAAGCCGGTTCTGGGATACGGGTATGACCGAACCCCATCTCATTCTGGCCGATCTTGTCAGCATTTTTCACCCGGAACTGATGCCGGGTCACAAACTGAAGTATTACAGGCGGCTCGATCGGAAGCCGTTGAACCAATGAACCGGGATGAACCTATGCAGTTGGGAACCTATGGCGGAGCGGAAGTCCACCGCACCGGGAAAATGCTCATCGTGCGCTTTAACGAACCGCACCGGGTCATCTCGACCAGCAGGGTTTACGGCGGGATGCATGACGATCTGCAGTGCATCTTCAACCACCAGTCGTGCGAACCGGCAGGACACCATCGCAAGGAGCTGAAAGCCATTGTTTCCGACCCCCTGCGCTACCAGACGGAACTGTGCGAGCAATACGGGCTTCCGGGGCTGACCGCATCGCTCGGCACTGCAGCGAACATGCACTACGCGGCAATAGAGACGGCCAGGTTCCGGAATCTGGCCGTGACGGCAATCTGCACCGGAGGTGTCGAAGGCAACGCAGGCCGCGCAGGCGATCCCGCCTCGGTGTGGGAGGGGGAGGCCGGATTCGAGCCGCTGGCCGCCTCCGGAGATGAGCCTCCGGGCACCATCAACACCATGCTGCTCATCAACAGGGAGCTTGCACCCGGAGCGATGGTCCGGAGCATCATGACCGCCACGGAAGCAAAGTGTACGGTTCTGCAGGAGCTCGCGGTGTCATCGCGTTACTCGGACGGTCTGGCGACGGGAACCGGAACGGACCAGATCGCCGTTGCCTGTTCCCTCGGCGGCGGCTCGCCGCTGACGAGCGCAGGCAAGCATTCGAAGCTGGGGGAACTGATCGGGCGGGCGGTATCGCGAGCTATCGGCAAAACACTGGCTCTGCAGAACTCCCTGACCCCTGAAAACCAGCGGTCGATCTCCGAGCATATCCGCCGTTTCGGCGCGGACCGGACGGGGTTGACGGAGGGCGTTGCCCGAAGACTTCCCGAAGAGGCCGCCGAACTGATCCGAAAAAACCCGCTCGCTCTCGACCGCGATCCCCTGGCGGTAGGAGCGGCCTGTGCTCTGGTGCATGTCCGGGACAAGCTCGCATGGGGAATTCTCCCCCAATCGTGCATGCGCGAGCTTTTCGTCATGCACGGAGCCCTGCTGGCCTCGGCGGTTTCCCGAAAAAGCGGGGAGTACGCCGGTTATGCCGCCCGGCTTGAACATGAGCAGGCGGGTATGGACAACCATGTTTTTCTTGAATTCATCTACGCAGCCTGCGCGCTGGGATACCGCGAAAAATGGAACAACTGAAGATAGCGCTCATCCATCCCGACGTCCGGTATGCCGATACGGAGCATAACCGCAGGCAACTTGTCGAACTGAACCGGGAGGCGGCCGAAAACGGCGCGCGGATTCTCGTCAATACCGAGCTGGGGGTTTCGGGCTACAGTTTCAGTTCGCGCGAGGAGGTGGCTCCGTATGCGGAACCGCAGAACGGGCCGACAGCAAGGGCTCTTGCCGAAATCGCCACGACGCACGGCTGCTATATCGCGCTTGGTTACGCCGAGGAGGATCCGGCTACCGGAATCTATTACAATGCCGTCGCCGTCATCGGACCTGACGGCATGCCGGTTCTGAACTACAGGAAGATAACCGCAGAGGTCAGGTGGGCGTGTGCGGGAGATCCTCTGCAGCGGAACGTTTTCGATACTCCCTGGGGCAGGGTTGGGGTCATGATCTGTTCGGATACCTATTACGGCTCCATACCCAGAATGTCCGCCCTCAGGGGAGCTGACCTGCTGCTGGTATCGGCGAACTGGCCCGGAGGATCGCTCGATCCGAAAGAAATATGGCAGGCGAGGGCCCGTGAAAACGGCTTTTTTCTTGCCGCCTGCAACCGTACCGGCAGGGACAGAACCATGGAGTGCGAAGAGGCCTGCTCCTGCGTTTATGCCGCAGACGGCGGCGTGATGCTCGAAGCGGCTTCCCCCTTTTCAACGGTGTTCCATGTCTCGCTTCCCCTCGTGGAGGGGCGAATCCCTTCGGAGCGCGCCGTTCGGCTGCGCCACAGGACGCCGGAACGCTATCGCCCGCTCTATCTCGACATGCGCTATGCAGCCGACATGACCGCATACTGCAGGCTTCCCGGGCCCGGGATGCTGCAGCTGCTCTGTCAGCCGGTTCAGGACGGGGCGTTTCCGGAAGAGCGATGTTTCGAGGGCATGTTCTCCCGATCCGGCTCCGCAAGGCCCGAGCTTGTGGTTTTTTCCGCAATCGGCTCCTGCGGTTTCGAAGAAGCCCGCCTCAAGCTTCTTGATGCCGCAGGCCGATATGAAACCGCGCTCTGTACCGGTTTTTCCGGCGAAGGCGGCCGGATGCACCTTCTTTTCTGCGACAGCCGGGGCAGGGTCCGCACCAGGGTTGCCGGGCATGACGATTTTGACTGTATCGATCTCGATCATGCGCGTATCGCCCTGGCGGGCAAGGAGGAGCTGTACCATCCGGAGGCGGCCATAACGCTCGCAAAAGGGGGATGCGATCTTGTCGTGACGCCGGCGGATTTTCTCGATGATCACGACCAGAGGGTTCTCGGTTCGCGTTCCATCGAGCAGGTCGCCATCGGGGCTTGCGCTTCGAACCGTTCGTTCGTATCCGTTCCCCCGGTAGAGCACTATCGCTGGGCCGAGAGCTGCGCCGAGGGAGGAGCGCCCTGTGCCGTGCAGCTCGACGTTCCGGCGCTGCGCAGGAAACATTTTTATGATCGTCTCGATACCGCTCTTCTGCTCGGAAACACATCGTCGCCGGAAGGGACGGTTTCGCCGGAGCACGGGCAGAACACCAATTTCCTCCCATGACGCTGATCAAGGAAACCGTAACCATAGCCGGAGCGGGCCCCGGCGATCCGGAACTGCTGACCGTGAAGGCCTGGAAACGTCTCAGGGAGGCAGACGTGGTGCTGCACGACGCACTGGTGCCTCCGGCCATACTCGATCTTGTCGGCGCGGATGCCGAGGTCATTCATGTCGGAAAGCGGTGCGACGACGGTCAGGACCAGGACCTTCGGCAGGAGAGCATCAATTCGCTCATGATCCGCTGCGCCCTGCAGGGGAGCAAATGTGTCCGGCTGAAAGCCGGCGATCCGTTCATTTTCGGGCGGGGGGTCGAAGAGGTGCGCGCCCTGCTCCGGCACGGCATCAAGGTGGAGGTGATTCCCGGCATTACCGCGGGTATCGCGGCCGCCGGCATGCTCCATATCCCGCTGACCGAACGCAACAGGATGCGTTCGGTGCTGTTCTGCACGGGGCAGGGCACGCAGTACTCGACGGAACAGTTCAATGCGGTGATGGCGCTCGTCAGGGAGGGGAGTTCGATGGTGCTGTACATGGGCCTGAAAAATCTGGACGAGTTTGCCGGCCGTCTGCTTGAAAACGGGCTCGCCCCGGAACTTCCGGTTTGCGCCGCATCGAGGGTTTCCTTGCCCGGCCAGCAGCTGGTATGCGGCACGCTCGCGACCATAGGGCGCGAAGTCCGGGAAAAAGCCATCGGAACTCCGGCCGTTTTCGTGATAGGCGAGCACTCCCTGCCTGTCGGGTTCGGTGAGATTCCATACACGCTTGCCGACGGCGCCGTTCCGGACGACAATCATAATCATCGCTGAAAGCATTATGGGCAGAACACACAGCAAAAGAGAGCAGCGGAACCGCAAGGCCATCCTGCTCGCGCATTTCGGGACATCCTTTCCCTCTGCGCTTCCCTCGCTCCAGAACATCCGGAAGGAGGTGGTCGGTGCTTTTCCCGGCATTGAAACGCGGGTATGCTTCACCTCGAACATGGTGCGCACCATCTGGTCGGGCCGGAGAGCGGAGGCCCGGAAATGGCTGGAACAGGGTGTTCCGGAAGAGATTCTTTCGGTACAGGGGTTTCTGGGCGCAGTCGGCAATCTGCAGGATCAGGACTACCGCACCATCATCGTGCAGCCTACCCACGTCTATCACGGCGAGCAGTTCGAGGACCTGAAATCCTACGTCACCTCGCTCCAGTCGATCCGCACCATAAAAAAGGTCTGGGCTCCGTTCGAGCAGATCGTGCTTTCGCGCCCCGCTCTCGGCACCTACGGGGTTACCCATGACTACCTGGACGATGTCGCCGGAGTTATCGCAGCACTTGGCGACGATGTGGCGCAAGCGAGAGCGAAGAACGCCGCGCTGCTCTACGTGGCGCACGGCAACGATTTTTTTTCGTCGGGCGTCTTCGGTGAAATGCTGCATATGCTGCGCGGAGCCCATCCTGGGACGGCCATTCATATCGGCATGCTCGAAGGCTATCCGGGCATCGACGATACCATAGCGGAGATGCTGCGCCGGGAGGACCGGCGGGTGCTCCTGAAGCCGTTCATGATCACGGCGGGCGATCATGCCCATCACGATATCGACAACCCCGATCCCGACTCATGGCGAAGCAGGCTCGAAGCCGAAGGGTTCTCTGTCGAAGCCGTCATGGAAGGACTCGGCTCGAACCGTTCGTTTGCCGCTCTGTTCACCAGAAGAATACAGGAGACCGCACAGGACCATGGGATCGATCTTTTCGCATAGCGGGATGCCCGCCGCCATGGGCGCTATCGGCAACAGCGCGGCTCCCGCAAGGGATGACGCGCAAGGGGTGCTCTACGGGGTCTCTCTCGGCCCCGGCGAGCCGGAGCTCATCACGCTCAAGGCGCTGCGGATTCTTGAACGTTCCGAGGTGATCTGCTGCCCCGGCACGCCCGACCGGATGGGCGGGATAGGAAGCCTCGCGCTCGACATACTCCGCGCTCTCGGGCTGCCCGAAAGCCGGTTCCGGGTCATGGCGGTGCCGATGTTCCGCAACCCGGAGATCGCGGGGGAGAAGTACCCCGAGCATTTCAGCGCCATAGCCGGAGCGTGCCGCGAGGGAAAAACCGTGGCCGTGGCGAGCGTCGGGGACGCGGGTTTTTTCAGCACCTTCACTCCGTTCATGCAGATGGCCGCCCGTGAGGGGATTATGTGCCGCGTCGTCGCCGGGGTTCCGGCGTTTCTTGCCGCCGGTGCGGCCGCCTGCATCCCTCTGGCGCTGCATGACGACCGGGTCACGGTAGTTGCCATGGCTGCAGGCACCGAGGAACTCGAACGCGCCGTCCAGGCCGGGGGAACGGTTGTCGTCATGAAGCTTTCGACCATTCGGAAGGAGCTGGTCCCCTGGCTTGAGCGGAGCGGCCACCCCTTTCTTTACGCCGAAAAAGTCGGCATGCCCGGCGAATTCATCACTTCGGATATCCGGCAGCTCCGCCGGAGGAGCATACCCTATTTTTCGCTGCTGATCTGCTCGCGTCATTGCCCGCAGCCGGCACAGAACATCGAACATAAGGAAGCATGAAAGAAGGACGCATAACCGTGGTCGGGCTCGGGCCCGGCAGCGAGGAGACGATAACTCCCGAGGTCATGCACGCCCTGCGTTGCGCCGATGCCGTGGTTGGCTACCGGGTCTACATGCAGGCGATCGATCGCCTGCTGCCCGATCGTGCGATCCGCGTGACGGGCGGCATGACCGAAGAGGTGGCGCGTGTCGAAAAAGCGTTCGCCCTGGCAGCCGAGGGGCTGCATGTGGTTGTGGCGAGTTCGGGCGACGCAGGTATTTACGGCATGGCTCCGCTTGTTTTCGAAATGCATGCGCGGGAACCCTACGCCGGAATCGCCGTTGCGGTTCTGCCCGGCATCAGCGCCTTTCAGGCGGCGGCCGCCCGGTTGGGCGCTCCGATCAGCCATGACTTCTGCGTTATCTCGCTTTCCGATCTCATGACCCCCTGGCCGGTTATCGAGCGCCGGATCAGGGCGGCAGCGGACGCCGATTTCGTTACGGCAATCTACAATCCGAAAAGCCGCGGGCGGTACTGGCAGATTCACCGTCTGAAGGAGCTTTTTCTGCGGAGCCGCAGCGCCGGAACGCCTCTGGGCATAGCCCGCAATGTCGGGCGTGCGGACGAGTCGCTCCTGCTCACCACGCTTGGAGCGTTCGATCCGGACTCCCTCGACATGTTTTCAGTCATGCTGATAGGCAACGCTGCCACCTTCGCTTCCCGCGGCAGCATGATCACGCCGAGAGGCTACCGCCTGCAGGAGAGCGGCGAAGCGCCGCACGGCGTCGGACAGTCGATCATGATCGAAAGCTTCCGCACCATCGCCGGCATGCTGAAGCGGGGAGGCGATCACCCGCCCGATATGCTGTGGGCGCTTATCCATACCATCCACACAACGGCGGATTTCGAGTTCGAGGAGCTGTTTTACGCTTCGCCGGGAGCGATAGCTTCCTGGCACCGGCAGCTCACTGCCGGTGGTGCGGAGATCGTGACCGACGTCACCATGGTGCAGTCGGGACTGCGCAAGGCCGCCCTGGAGCGTTACGGCATATCGGTCTGCTGTTATCTCGGCGACTCCAGGGTTCCGGAGATGGCCGAAAAGCTGGGGATAACCCGTTCCCAGGCAGGCATGCGGCTTGCCGCAAGGGAGCATCCCCATGCGCTTTTTGTGATCGGCAACGCTCCGACCGCGCTCATGGAGGCGGCCAATCTGCTGCATCGGGGGAGCTTTTCGCCAATGGGCGTGATCGGCGCTCCGGTCGGTTTCGTGCATGTCGTCGAGTCGAAACTGCGTCTGAAAGCCGCCTGCGGCAAGACGCCGATTGCCGTGATCGAGGGACGCAAGGGGGGAAGCGCCGTTGCCGCCACCATCGTCAACGCTGCCATGAGTCTCGACGACGCCCGAACCATGAAGCCCGGCCGCGATGTCTGAACAGTTCACCCTCATCGGTATCGGCGACAGCCGCAGTCCGGAACTCTCGCGTGAAGCCCGCGAAGTTCTCCTGTCTCACCGGGTTTTTGCCGGCGGCGTCCGTCATCGCGCCATCGTTGCCAGCCTGCTGCCTTCGGGGTATCGCTGGATCACCATCTCGCCGCCGCTTGACGGAGTGCTCGCTTCTCTTGGCGCGGAGTCGGAACCGGTAGCGGTTTTCACATCGGGAGACCCCTTCTTCTACGGTTTCGGTGCGACATTGCAGCGCGTTTTTCCGCACGCCGCCTTACGCTGTTTTCCGTTTTTTCACTCCCTCCAGCTGCTTGCCCACCGGATGCTGCTGCCCTACCAGCAGATGCGCCATGCCTCTCTGACCGGTCGCGGATGGCAGGAACTGGACCGTCTTCTGATCGCCGGTTCCCCGCTTATAGGAGTGCTTACCGACAGCAGGAAAACCCCTGCGGCCATCGCGTCGCGGCTGCTCGATTTCGGCTTTACGGAGTACGTCATGGTTGTCGGCGAGGCGCTCGGCGGCCCCGAAGAGCGGGTGCGCACCTTCAGGCCGGAGGATGCGGCCGATGAGGATTTCCACTCGCTCAATTGCGTTCTGCTCATGGCCGAAGAGCCTCCCTGGCGATCGTTCGGCATAGGCGAAGCGGAATTCGAGGGGCTTCCCGGTCGTCCCGACATGATCACGAAAATGCCGGTACGCATGGCCACGCTTTCGCGGCTGAACCTTGCCAATGCCGGGACTTTCTGGGATATCGGCTTCTGCACCGGGTCGGTCTCGATCGAAGCGAAACGGCTGACGCCGGATCTCGAGGTGACCGCATTCGAGCGGCGTCCGGAGTGCGAAGCGATATTCAGGAGCAATTGCAGAAGGTTCAGGGTCCCGGGCATCAGAACGGTGATGGGCGATTTTCTCGATCAGCGGCATGAGATCTATGCGGGCGGGGACGGCACACTCGATGCGGTCTTCATCGGAGGGCATGGCGGACGGCTTCGGGAGGTATTTGCCGTTCTCGACCGTATGCTGTCGCCGGGAGGCCGCGTTGCGGTGAATGCCGTACAGCAGAGCACGCTCGACGGATTCCGCTCACTGACGGCAGGCTCCGGCTACCGGCAGCTCGAGGAGCTCCGCATCGTATCGGGCAGCCACCATCCCATAACCATCGCTGCGGCGGAAAAGAACGGAACACCATCATGAAACACCATACCATCACCATTGCCACGCTTACCGGAAAGGGCGCAGCGGTTGCCCGAAACCTTCGGGACTATCTTTCGGGAGAACCCGGCTGCCGGGTCGAAATCATTTCCGCAAGGGAGGGCGAGGGATTGCTGAAAGTGCCTTCGATCGCCGGCCATGTCCGTCAGGAGTTCATGAACCGGGATGCGTTTATATTCATCGGCTCGCTCGGCATATGCGTCCGCGCGATCGCTCCCGTCATAGGGGACAAGAGATGCGATCCGGCCGTCGTGAACTGCGACGAAAACGGCTTTTTCGTCCAGCCGGTGCTCTCCGGCCACAGGGGGGGCGCCAACGATCTCGCCCTGCGCCTCTCCCGTCATCTCGGCGCCCAGCCGGTCGTCACCACGTCGAGCGACGTCCAGGGCCTCTGGCCTCTCGATATTCTCGGCCGCCAGGAGGGATGGAGCGTGGAGCCGTGGGGAAGCCGCTCGATGACCTTCATGATGGCGGACTATGTGAACCATGCGCGCACCGCGCTTCTGCTCGACGTGCGCGACCGGGTGACGGAGATGCTGGAGCGCACGAAACCGGAGTTCGTCGATATCTACTACGACTACCGGGCAATACCGTTCGACTCGTACGCGCTGCTGCTTGCCGTGACGCACCGGCGGTACGAACCTCCGGTTCCGGCTGTCTTCTACCGCCCGAAAGTGCTCTGTGTCGGGCTCGGATGTGAAAAGAACATCGACCCCCGCGGCTTCATAGACGCCTTCGAGGCAGGGTTTCTGCAGCTTGGCCTTTCGCCCCTGTCGATCCGTTCGCTGGGCTCCATCGATCTGAAGGCCGACGAACCGGCTTTTGTGGAACTTTCCGGCAAACTGCAGATACCGTTTCACTGCTTTTCCGCCGAAGATCTCGGCCGTGTGGACGGCGTGCCCAATCCGTCCGCGACGGTGATGCGAAAAATCGGTGTGCCGAGCGTAGCCGAAGCCGCTTCAGCCCTGCTTGCCGGAAGTGCCGGCTGGATCGCGGAGAAGCGGAAATGCGCCATACCCGGCGCTGCCGCAGGCTCTCCCCGGTTCTTCACCATGGCCGTAAGCCTTGCAGCCGGTGCGGCCAGGGAGGGATTGATCGCCATCGTAGGGGCGGGCCCCGGCGATCCGGAACTGATAACCCTCAGGGGCCGCCGTTTTCTGGAGAAGGCCGACCTCATCCTTTACGCAGGAAGCCTCGTGCCGGAAAAGCTCACCCATGCGGCCAGGCCCGGAGCGCTCGTACGGAGTTCCGCAGGCATGGCGCTCGAAGAGCAGCTCGAGCTCATGAACCGCTTTTACCGGTCAGGCAGGTTCGTGGTCAGGCTGCACACCGGTGATCCGTCGATCTACGGCGCAATCCAGGAGCAGATGGCCTGGTTCGAAGAGCACGACATGCGCTATGAGATCGTGCCGGGCGTCTCCTCTTTTCAGGCTGCCGCCGCCGCATTGCATGCCGAATTCACGATCCCCGAAACCGTCCAGACCATCATTCTTACCCGCGCGGCAGGGAGGACCCCGGTTCCGGAAAAGGAGCGCCTCTGCGAGCTGGCCCGGTCGCAGAGCACCATGTGCATTTACCTGAGCGCAGGCATCGCCGCGAGCGTGCAGGAGGAACTGCTCCGGCATTACTCTCCCGATACCCCGGTTGCGGTCTGCTATCGCCTCACCTGGGACGACGAGCATATCCTGCGCGGCGAGCTTTCCCGTCTGGCCGAACTGGTCGGCATGACCGGCAAAAGCAATACCGTGCTCCTGGTCGTCGGAGCCGCTCTCGGAGCCAGGGGAAAACGCTCGAAGCTTTACGACCCGGCATTCGCGCACGGCTTCAGGGACTCGGCAGGGGAGGCCGTACGGGCATGATCATCCTCTTTGGCGGTACTACCGAGGGTCGCCTGGCCGCAGGCCTGCTCGACGGCATGTCGCGGCGCTACCTCTACGCAACGAAGTCCGCTTCGGGCTGTTTTCCCATGAGCCACGGCGAACATCGTAACGGAGCGCTCAACGACAGAACGATGGTTTCCCTGCTGGCCGAAAGGGAGATTCGCCTGATTATCGATGCGGCCCATCCTTTCGCGATCGGCCTGCACCGGACGATTGCGCGGGTCGCAGGCACCCTTTCCCTGCCTGTCATCAGGCTGGAACGCGATTACCGTATCGACCCTGAACTCATCGACACTCCCCGTGTCCGTTTCGCGGATTCCCTCGCCGCGGCGGCAGGTCTTCTCGAAATCATGAAGCCCCGCGTCGTTCTTGCCGCCACGGGCGTGCAGAGCGTTTCCGTTCTTCGTCCGTACTGGACGGAGCATCGCATGAAGGTGAGGATACTGCCTGCGGAGCGTTCGTACGATCTTGCGATACGTGAAGGATTTCCGGAAGAGGATATCATCCGAAAGGCGCCATCGTGCAGTCAGGCCGAGGAAGAGGCGACCTATCGCCTGCACGGTATCGATTGCCTGCTCTGCAAGGAGAGCGGATCGTCCGGTTTTCTGCCGGTCAAGCTTGCCGCGGCAAAGGCATGCGGCATCTCCGCAGTCATCGTTCGGCGTCCTGTTCTGCCCGCCACGTTCAGGACCGTTCACTCCGTCGCGGCTCTGCGCGAGGCGTTGTCCGACAGGGGGGAGCGGCCGTGAACGACTCGGGAAAAGCGCTCCGGACAGGGTTCACGACGGGGGCCTGCGCCGCCGCCGCGACAAAAGCATCGCTGTCGATGCTGCTCTCCGGTCTGCGCGTGCATGAAGCCGTCATCAGGTTGCCCGGCGGGCAGTGCGCGGGATTTTCCGTAACCGAAAGCCGGCGTTCCGGCATTTCGGCGACGGCGTGCGTGAAAAAGGACGGCGGCGACGATCCTGATGTGACCAGCGGCCTCTCGATCTGCAGCGAAGTGTCGCTTCGTCCCGATCTTCAGGACGGAACCGTCCTGTTCCTGCACGGGGAGGGGGTCGGGACCGTAACCCTTGCCGGTCTCGGCATTCCGCTCGGGGAGCCGGCCATCAACCCCGTACCGAGAACCATGATAACCGGAGTCGTACGGACGCTTCTGGACAGGTACGGGGTTTCGGGCGGCGCCTCGGTCCGCATATCGGTTCCGGGCGGCGCCGCGCTGGCTGAAAAAACCATGAACGCGCGGCTCGGCGTGCTTGGCGGCATTTCAATCATCGGAACGAGCGGCATCGTCGTGCCGTATTCCGGGCAGGCCTACCTCGACTCGATCCGGAGGGCGTTGCAGGTCGCCGCGGAAAACGGATGCCGCGAACTGGCCATTTCGGCCGGAGCCCGGAGCGAAAACGCGCTCCGGAGCGTATTCCCTGGCCTTCCGGAGCAGGCCTTCATCCATTACGGCAACAGGATCGGCAAAACGCTTGAAATGATTGGCGATATCGGCGGCTTCGAGCGGGTTGTCGTCGGGGTCATGCTTGCGAAGTCCACCAAGCTCGCGCAGGGGGAGCTCGATCTGTCGAGCCGGAGCGTCGGGCTCGACAGGGAGTTTATCGCAGGGCTCGCCGCAAAAACAGGATATCCGGAGAGCACAGGGGAGAGCATCCTGGAGAGGGAACTGGTGCGCAGCGTCGTGGAGCTTATTCCGTTCAGGGCGCATGAGCCCTTCTACCGGGAACTTGCCGAAGCATGCAGGAGCACCTGTGCGTCGGTGATTCCCTCCATCGGGCTCACCTTCGTGCTGATCAGTCAGGAGCACGGCTGCATCGTCTGCCCGGATAACCGATAACCGAACATCGAACAATCATGCGTTTTCTTCTCAATATCAGCACGCATCCCGGAGATGTCGCCATAGCCGGCGAGCATTGGGCCGATGCTGTCTCACTGCTCGAACAGACCGGTTTTGACGGATACGAGATCTACCCGGTCGGGGATTACGATTATGACGTCATTCCGGAGCGGATCATCGGCGGCATCCATCTCCGTTTTTTCGTGATGATCAGACAGATATGGAACAACGACCGCCAGGCGCTTGTCGATATGTTCGGCAGCGAGGAGAACGTGCGGTTCTATTACGGCGGCACGGATCGCGACGCGATCATCGACTGCTACCGCAGACAGCTCGATCTGGCATGCCGGTTCGATGTTCCGTATGTGGTTTTCCACCCGGTGCACTACGAGCTCGATTATGTTTTCAACTGGCAGCCGCCCTGGAACTGGCGGGAGACGATCGACCTGTCGGCTGAAATCATCAGTGAAGTCGTTCGACAGACCTCCTACAAGGGGTGGATCCTGTTCGAAAACCTCTGGTGGCCCGGAAATTTCCGGCTGGACAGCGTCAGGGAGATCGAACGACTGCTTTCGGGAGTGTCGTATTCCCGTTGCGGTCTGGTGCTCGATACCGGTCATGTTTTCAACAAGAACCAGTCGCTGAAAACGGAGGCCGAAGCGATCTCTTTTCTTCTTGATGAGGTCGATCGTCTCGGCGAGTATCGCGATCTGGTCAGGGCGGTGCATCTGTGCAGGAGTCTGTCGGGCGACTATGTGCGGGCAAGCCGGACGATCGCCAATCCTTTTGCCGGAGCCGCGACATTCTGGGACCGGTTCGGCGTGGCGGCGCGTCATGTCCGGCATATCGACCGGCACGAGGCGTTCGAGCACCCCTCCATTGCCGCCCTTTTCGACCGGATCGAGCCGGAAACGGTCGTTTTCGAGTTTTCTTTCGCTTCCCGTGAGGAGTGGCTCGGCAAGATAGAACGGCAAAAACGGGCGCTCGGAGAGTGCTTCAGCCGTCGGAGACCGGAGGGGAGACGATGACGCTTTCCATGGTATCCTCCCTGATGCTCGTGGTGACGACGGCATGCAATCTCTCCTGCCGCTACTGCTATGAAGGAGGGCGCCGTTCCGGGGAGTTCATGAGTCTCGATACGGCCCTCTGCGCGCTCGACGCGGCGGCCCTGGGGGGAAAGCCCTTCCATGTCCAGTTCACAGGGGGGGAGCCGCTGCTTGCAGCAGATCTTGTCTTCGCCGTTCTCGAGCATATCCACGCCGAGGCTCTGCCGGCGACGACGGCCATCCAGACAAACGGCATATTGCTCAACCGCGACGCCGTGCGAAAGTTCAGGGAGCACAGGACCGCAGTAGGCATAAGCGTGGACGGTCTGCCGGGAATACAGGAGCGGATGCGGGGCCAGAGTGCGGCAACCTACAGGGCCATGAGGATACTCGATGACGAAGGGGTTCCCTTCAGCGTCACCACGGTGCTTTCCGCCGTGAATACCGGAGAGCTTGCAAAGCTTGCCATGGCCCTGCACTCCTGGCCAATGGCTTCGGCTATCGGACTCGACCTGCTCGTGCGGAAAGGCTCTGCATTTCCGGGAAGCGGGATCGAACCGCCTGAAGAGGCGCTGTTGCGCCAGGGCATAGGGGGGCTGCTCGGCACGCTCGACCTGCTGAACCGTGAACGAAGGCATCCTCTTGTCCTTCGGGAAAAACAGCTGGTACAGAGGGCTTTGAAAAACGCCGTTCCGGCAGCACCCTACTGTTCCGCCTGCACCGGAGCGAGCCTCGCCGTTACGCCCGGAGGGGAGCTTTACCCCTGCACCCAGACCATGGGGGATCCTGATTTTTTTCTCGGAACGCTCGCCCGCCCCGACATGTCGCCTTCCCGAACCTTTGCCGGAGCGTCTCCGGTCAGGGGAGGGTGCTCCGGCTGCGTGCTCGAGGGGCGCTGTCCGGGCGACTGCCCGTCCCGGATGCATTACAACAGAGGGAACCAGTGCGACCTCGTCTGTACGCTCTATCGAACCATATACGATTACTGCAAGCAAACAGGAGAAATTCCATCATGAACCATTTTTCGCTCAGCTATTTC
The DNA here is from genome assembly GCF_049593655.1 of Chlorobium sp. NCBI lineage: Bacteria > Pseudomonadati > Chlorobiota > Chlorobiia > Chlorobiales > Chlorobiaceae > Chlorobium > Chlorobium sp. The sequence goes on along the minus strand of NZ_JBAWHG010000061.1, from coordinate 17,412 downwards.
AGCGTCAATCCTTCCGAAGTCGCCACGCTCTCAGGCGGGGTGCGCCTCTATAACGGTGAAGGCGGCAAGGCGAAGGTGACGGCCCGCATTGCCGCGCAGCTCTCCTCTCCGCAGCAGATAGCGTCGTTCGCCCTGATTGCGGCAGCCTCGCATGTGGTCATTATCCGGCTTATGGGCGGCAAGGCCTCGTTTCCTGCCTTCGACGCCTTTCTCGATGCCTGCTCGCAGAGACGGGAAAAAGGAGACTCCGTTCCTCTTGTCGTGATCCATGCCGGAGGCGGCGACGATGAGGCGCTCGATCTTGCCCGTGAACACAGCATCCTGTATGGTACGGAAGCGGGGGAGAGGATCCGGCGTTATCTGCAGAACGGAGGCGCCCTGAATTTCGCGAATCTGCTCCGGTATCTGCACAAGCTTCTCCATGCCGAAGAGACAGAGGTTGCCGAGCCTGTGGAAATGCCGCACGAAGGGGTGTATCATCCCGACTGGCCGGCTTTCGACGATTTCGAAGGATACCTTGCGAAGCATGTCGATCCCTCGAAGCCCGTCGTCGGTATCTGGTTTTACCAGAACTACTTCGTCGACGCCGATCTTGCCGCTTACGATGGTCTCATCCGGGAGATCGGGAAGCGGGGGGCCAGCGTCATTGCGGTGTTTCATCACCGGTACCGCGACGTGATGCGCGGTAACAGGGGCGCCGACTATGTGGCCGATCGCTATTTCCGTCGTCCCGACGGCACAAGCCGCATCGATGTGCTCATCAATCCCATGCTTTTTTCCCTCACCCTGGCATCACCGGATTACACGGGCATCCTGCCGGGTCTCGACGTTCCCTTTCTGCAGGCTTTCAATACGTTTCAGAGCAGGGAGCAGTGGCAGCAGAGCGTACAGGGGCTTGGCACCATGGAAGTCTCCTACAACGCCGCGCAGCCCGAATTCGACGGCGCTCTCATGACGGTGCCCTTTTCGACCAGGGAGCATCGCGGCATCGATCCCGTGACCGGCGGCGAGGTCCTGAAAATCATGCCCATCGAAGAGCGTACGGCCAAACTGGCCGACATGGCGCTCCGGTGGGCTGAACTTCGCCGGAAACCGAACGCCGACAAACGCATCGCCATCATCTTCCACCACTACCCGCCCCGTAACGACCGCATCGGGTGCGCTTCGGGTCTCGACAGCTTCGCGAGCGTCAGACTGCTGCTCGAAAGAATGGCGGAGGAGGGGTATGCGGTCGGAAGGCAGTACGAAACCGGCGACGATCTTGCGCGCGAGCTTGTCTCCGGAATGACCTGCGACCGCCGCTGGCTCACCCCGGAGCAGATGGCCGCCAAAGCCGAAGCGACAGCGAAGCGGGAGCGGTACCAGCCCTGGCATGAGGCGCTGCCGACAGGCGTGAAGCAGAAGATGGTAAAGGAGTGGGGGCGGATGCCGGGGGAACTGTTCGTTCACGACGAAGAGCTGCTCTTTCCGGGCACGATCAACGGGAACGTGTTCATCACCATCCAGCCCTCACGGGGAAGCATCGAGCGTCAGGATCAGATGCTGCACGATCCCGATATACCGCCACCGCACCACTATCTTGCGCACTATCGCTGGATCAGGGACGTCTTCAGGGCCGATGCCGTCATGCATGTCGGCACGCACGGTTCGCTGGAGTGGCTGCCCGGCAAGGCGCTCGGGCTTTCGGAGGAGTGTTACCCGGATCTGGCCATCATGGATCTGCCGAACATCTATCCCTATATCATCAACAATCCGAGCGAGGGAACGCAGGCCAAGCGCCGGTCGAACTGCTGCATCATCGACCACATGACGCCGGTCTTCACCAACGCCGACCTCTACGAAGAGATGGCCGTGCTCGACGGCCACCTGCGGAGCTATGCGGAAGCGCGAAACAGCGATCCGGCGAAGCTCGACGTGCTGCGCCCGATGATCTGGGACGCGTTGGTCGCCGCCGATCTCGACAAGGACACCGGGTACGGTCGCGAAGATGCGATGGCGGATTTCGAAAAATTTCTTGAAGTGCTGCACGCCAAGCTCGACGAGATTGCCGACACCATGGTTTCCGACGGTCTGCATACCATGGGCGTCGCTCCCGAAGATGACCGTCTTGCCGAACTGCTCGTGCAGCTCACGAGGCTCGACCAGGGCGGCGTGCCGTCGCTGCGGGAATCGATCGTCAGGGCCATGGGATTCGATTACGACGACCTGCTTCGCCGCAAGGGTTCTCCGGTATTCGGCCCGACCTGCGATACCGGCGGGGAGAAAATCCGTCTCGCCCATGAGCATGCGCTCGCGATGGTGAAGCGGCTCTCCTCGGAAGGGTACCGGGCTGTTGCGCCCGATGCGGTGCAGGCCGCCATGCCGGAGCTGGCGACACCCGATGTGATGGCAGGGCTGCAATACATCTGCACCGATCTGGTTCCCCGTCTGCTGCGGGTAACCGACGAGATAGATGCTTCCCTGAAGGGCTTTTCCGGTCGTTTTGTCGAGCCCGGCCCTTCGGGAGCGCCTACCAGGGGGCAGGCCGACATCCTGCCGACCGGGCGCAATTTCTTCTCGATCGATCCGCAAAGGATTCCGACGCCTGCCGCCTGGAAAGTCGGCTGCAGTCTTGGCGATGCGCTCGTCGGGCGCTATCTGGCAGAGAAAGGCGAGTATCCCCGCAGCATCGGCATCATCCTCTTCGGCGGGGCCACCATGCGTTCCGGAGGCGACGATCTCGCGGAAATCTTTTACCTCATGGGCGTCAGGCCGGTCTGGCAGCAGGGCAGCGGCTACGTAAAAGGGGTCGAAGTCATTCCCCTCGCCGAACTCGGGCGTCCGAGGCTCGACATTGTGCCCAGGATTTCCGGATTTTTCCGCGACGCGTTTCCGCTGCTTGTCGAACGTATCGACGATGCGGTCAGGATGGTCGCCGCGCTTGACGAGCCGCCCGAAAGCAATCTGCTCCGCCGCAACGTGCTTGCGGACGTCGAGGAGTACCGGCGGGACGGCATGAACGACGAAGAAGCGCTCCGCGAAGCTTCGTTCCGGGTTTTCGGCTGCCCTCCGGGCACCTACGGGGCGGGGGTTTCGGAGCTGATCGAATCGAAGAACTGGCAGACGCAGGAGGACCTGGCGGCCAACTACATCCGCTACTCTTCGCATGCCTACGGCCGGGGATCCTACGGCCGGCAGAAACCCGATACCTTCCGCAGGGTGCTTTCCCGCATGGACGCCACGGTGAAAAACGAGGACACCCGCGAATACGACATGTTCTCATGCACCGATTACTACAACTACTATGGCGGTCTCATCACGGCGGCAAAGAGCCAGCGAGGGGGCGTTCTGCCGGAAGCCTACATGGGCGACAGCTCCGATCCGAACCGGGTGCAGGTGCGCACCACCTTCGAGGAGGCGAAGCATGTTTTCCGTTCGCGCCTGCTCAATCCGAAATGGCTCGAAGGGCTGAAGCGGCACGGCTACAAGGGGGCGGGCGACATCTCGAAGGTGCTCGATATCATACTCGGCTGGGACGCCACGGCCGAGGTGGTCGATGACTGGATGTACGAGCGCGTTGCCGGCAAGTATGTCTTCGACGAAGCGATGAAGAAGTGGATGGATGAGGTCAATCCCTATGCGCGCCAGAACATTCTCGACAAGCTGCTCGAAGCGATCAGCCGGGGCATGTGGAATGCGGGTGACGACATGAAGCTGCGCCTGCAGGAGGAGTATCTCGAAACCGAAGGCCAGCTCGAGGAGATCAACGAGTGAACGGTGTCCGGGTTATGCTGCTGGTTATCGCGCTGATCATGGGGGGCGTCAGGCAAGAACGGCTCCTGGCGGCGGGCAACGAAGATATCGTTGCCATAAGCGCGTCCGAACTCGAAGCCACGGACGCCACGGATGTCGCCGAGCTGCTCAATCGCATCCCCGGCGTCAGGGCGAGCGAATCGTCGGTCTCCATACGGGGCTCTTCCAACGTGAAGGTACTGCTCGACGGGCGGCCGATAAACGATCCGACATCGCATTCGGGATCGGTGAAATGGTCGATGATCTCCCTCTCCGGCATCGAAAAAATCGTGATCCACAAAGGGAGGGGGAGCGTCTCGTACGGCGACAATACGGAGGGCGGCGTTATCGTCATCACCTCGAAAAAGGCCGGCCGCATAGGCGGAATGGTCGGCGTCGGCGCCGGCAATAACGGGGAAAGGCATGCCGATATCAACCTGCAGGGCCGTTTCGACCGTTTTGCCGCGAACCTGACTGCGGGAGCGAAGGGGTACGACGGATTTACGGTCAACGACGACAAGCGGGAGTATCGCACGGGGTTGCGTCTCGATTACGCTCCGCTTGAAGGCACCTCGCTGTTCCTTTCCGGTGACTATAGCACGCAGGAGAAGGGGATGCGGGGGTACCCCGGAAGCCGGACGCCGAACGCCCGAATGGGGTACGACGACTATTCGCTGCTTTTCGGCATCAGCCGCAATTCCCTTGACGGGCGGGCCTGGTTCCGTAAAACCCTGACGCAGAACAGCGATTCCGACAGGGACTTTTTTTCCGGCCTGGAGGTGCTCTCCGCCGGTATGAGTGTCGATGGGCCGGTCAGCCTGCCTCTTGCCGGATCGCTGAAGGCCGGTTTCGGCTACGAATGGCAGTCGGCAAGCGGCAGCGGGTTCGGCGCGAAAGAGGAGCGGCGGGGCTGGCTGCATCTTACCAGGCTTTTCCGGCAGAAGGATGGCCCGTGGTCGGCCGATGTCGGCATCCGTGAGAACATCTACTCCGCTTTCCGCAATACCCTGAATCCGGAGGCGAAGGTGGCGTGGAAAAGGAAGCCGTGGAGAGTGGAGCTGACGGCCGGCGCGACAAATAACCTGCCGACCTTCAGGCAGCGCTATAACGAGACCTCGACCACCCGTCCCAATCCCGGTCTTGAGATGGAGCAGGCATTGAACACCGGCTGCTCGGTGTCGTTCGCTCCCTCGGAAAAGCTCAGCGCCGAACTGTCGTTTTTTCATCGGGACATCACCGATCGCATCACCTATGTGCGTGCTTCGGACAATACCGGAAAGTACGAGAATTTCGGAGAGGTCATCTATCAGGGAGTGGAGGCTTCGCTTTCCTGGAAACCGTCGCCATGGATCGAGTTTACGCCTTCGTACCTCTATCTTCACGCCCGCAACGAAGAGACCGGCCTCTGGCTGCCCGCCATTCCCTTCCACACCGTTTCGGGAGAGCTTCTCCTGAAACCGGCAGACGGGCTCTCCATCAGGACGGATGTGAAATATACCGGGAAGGTTTTCGCGAGAACCGACAACACCGATACCATTGCGGGTTATCTCGTGGCTGCTCTCAGGGTCGATTACCGGACAGGATCGGCGCAGTTTTTCGTCGATATCGACAATCTGTTCGACAGCGAATATCTCTACGCCGACGGTTATGATGCCCCGCCCCGCGAGTGGGAGATCGGCATGAATTACACCTTCTGAAACATACCATGAAAAGAAACTACTTTCCATTTTCGGCGATTGTCGGGCAGGAGGATCTCAAAAAGGCCCTGCTGCTCAATGCGGTCAATCCCCGTACCGGCGGAGTGCTCGTCCGCGGGGAAAAAGGAACCGCCAAATCGAGCGCTGTCAGGGCGCTCGGCCAACTGCTTCCCGAACGTCGGCAGAGAGCCGGGCAAGGAGCGGCGGCGGTCGTTACGCTTCCGCTCAACGCAACCGAAGAGATGGTTGCCGGCGGTATCGATTTTCAGGAAACCATGAAAGAGGGCCGCAGGATTTTCCAGCCAGGGCTCCTTGCCAAAGCCCATGAGGGAATTCTCTATGTCGATGAAGTGAACCTGCTTGACGACCATCTTGTCGATATCGTGCTCGATGCGGCCTCTTCCGGAGAGAATCGTGTGGAGCGCGAAGGCATGACCCTTGTGCATCCCTCGCTGTTCGTGCTTGCCGGCACCATGAATCCCGAAGAGGGCGAACTTCGTCCGCAGCTGCTCGACCGGTTCGGCCTCTGTGTGGAGGTCCATGGCGAAACCGATCCGGATCTGCGGGTGGAGCTGATGCTTCGCAGGGAGGCTTTCGACAGCGATCCCGACGCATTTGCCGGACACAGCAGCGATGAAGAGCGGCGGATCGCCGAAAAGATTGCGGCCGCGCGTCTCCTTCTGCCTGCGGTACGGATGCCCTCACACCTGCGGGGGTTCATTTCGGAGCTGTGCCGCAACAGTAACGTCGCCGGCCATCGGGCTGATCTTGTCATCGAGCAGGCCGCACGGGCGAGTGCCGCACTGCGAGGTTCACGGGAAGTGTCGGTTGCCGATATCACCGGAGTGGCTCCGCTCGCTCTCGTCCATCGGCGCAGGGACCCCGTGCCTCCGCCCGAAGAGCGGCCCAGGGAGCCGGAACAGGGCGAAGGGCAGGAGAACGACAACCAGCAGCAGTCGGAAGATGATGGCCGGACGTCCGGGGAGCCGAAGGAGAACTCCGGGGAGAAGAGCGCTGAAGGCCTCGAAGGAGACCGGCCAGCAGAGAGCGACGGAGATCGGCAGGAGCCGGCGGAACCGCAGGAGCCGGAAGATCGGGGTGAAGGGGAGGAGCGTTCCGGAACCGACGAGCTGTTCGGCGTAGCCCCCTCCTTCAGGGTCCGCAGCATCGTGACGCCGAAGGACCGCAAAATGCGTCGCGGTTCGGGTAAGCGCTCCCGGTCGCGGGTTTCGCAGAAACAGGGGCGCTACACCAAAAGCACCATGCCCCGCGGCACGAACGATATCGCGCTTGACGCCACGCTGAGGGCCGCAGCGCCCTTCCAGCGGTATCGCCTGAACCCGAACGGCATGGCGGTGGTTCTGCAGAACGAGGATATACGCGAAAAGATCAGGGAGAAGCGCCTTGGCAATCTGCTCATTTTCGTCGTGGACGCGAGCGGTTCGATGGGCGCAAGAGGCAGGATGGCGGCCTCGAAAGGGGCGATCATGTCGCTTCTGCTCGACGCATACCAGAAGCGCGACAAGCTTGCCATGGTCTCCTTCCGCAAGGAGGGCGCGGCGGTGAATCTGCCGGTTACCTCTTCCATCGAACTTGCCGCGAGACTGCTCAGGGATATGCCGGTAGGCGGGCGCACTCCCTTCTCGGCCGGCCTCGTAAAAGGGTACGAAATAGCGATGAACTATCTGCGCAAGGAGCCGCAGGGGCGTCCGCTCGTCATTCTTGTCACCGACGGCAAGGCGAACCGGTCTATCGGTTCGTCCAGGCCTCTCGACGAGGCGTTCCTGATCGCCCGGCGGGTTGCCGGTGAAGAGCGCATCCGCTATCTCGTTGTCGATACCGAAGAGCCCGGCCTCGTCAATTTCGGACTCGCAAAAAAACTCGCCGGTCTGCTCGATGCATGGTATTTCCGCATCGACGACCTGCGCGCAGATACCCTCGTTTCCATCGTAAAAAACATGACACCATGAAAAAAAAATACACCTATCCCTTCACGGCCATCGTCGGTCAGGAGGAGATGAAGCTTGCCCTGATTCTCAATATCATCAACCCCGCCATTTCCGGCGTTCTCATACGTGGAGAGAAGGGGACGGCAAAATCGACCGCCGTAAGGGCGCTTGCCGACATCCTGCCGGAGATCGGGGTGATCGGCGGCATTCCGTTCAATCTTTCGCCGGGCGAGGATCCTGAAACGGTTCGGGAGTGCTTTGCGGTGACGGGCCAGGCAATGCCGGCTGCCGATGCCTTGCCCGTCGAGCTGCGCAAGGTAAAGGTGGTCGAACTTCCGGTCGGGGCTACCGAAGACCGGGTCGTCGGCACGCTCGACCTCGAACACGCGCTCAAGGCCGGCGAAAAACGCATCGAACCCGGTCTGCTCTCCGGAGCCCATCGCGGCATTCTCTACGTTGACGAGGTGAACCTGCTCGACGACCATGTGGTCGATGTGCTGCTCGATTCTGCCGCGATGGGCGTGAACACCATCGAACGCGAAGGGGTGTCGTTTTCCCATCCGGCGAGGTTCACCCTCGTCGGCACCATGAATCCGGAGGAAGGGGAGCTTCGTCCGCAGCTTCTCGACCGTTTCGGCCTCTGCGTGCATGTCGGAGGGATTACCGATCCCCAGGACCGGGTGACGGTCATGGAGCGGAGGTTCGCCTTCGAGGAAGATCCTGAACGGTTTTTCGCCGAATGGCAGGAGGCGTCGCAACAGCTTGCCGAAAGAATCGTTCGGGCCCGCGATCTCTGTCCGTCCGTTTCGATAAGCCGCGCCCATCTTCTCGGGATAGCGAAAAGCTGCCTGAATGCAGGCGTTGACGGACACCGGGGAGACATCATCATCATGAAAACGGCGAAAACCATCGCAGCCTGGGACGGACGCGACAGCGTCGGCGCCGGGGACATCGATCGGGCGGTCGCATTCGCCCTTCCGCACCGGGTGCGCCGGCAGCCCCTTCAGGATATGGTGATGGACGTCGGTTCCCTTCCCGGCGTGCGGCAGACGGCACCGTAACCATAAAACAGGATATGAGCGTGATCACCATCGCATACTACAACAACATCCACAGTTCGGCAATCTGGCATCAGCTTGCCTCTGTGGTCCGCCCGGAGGGGATAGAGCTGCTTTCGTTCGGTTTCGGCGGCGAAGAGCCGTTTGTCGAACATCTCGACAACGGCGCCATCGACGTGCTGCTGGCAAATGTTCCTCCCGAAGCGCCCGGTCTGCAGGGAGTGCTGCCGAAGATGATGCGGGTTCCGGTAAGGGTCGCCCTGCATCCCGGTCTGCCGGAATCCTTTTCCACCGTTTCGGACGGCGAACAGCAAACGCTGCGGGAGTATTTCGGCGTGCTTTCGAAAGAGAATTTCCATAACGGGTTGCGACGGCTTGCCGGTCTCGTTCACGAGCCCTGCCGCCCGGCCTGTACGACAGGCATCTATCATCCCGACAGCGGGAGCTTTTTCGACACGGCCGCCGACTATGCCGGCTGGCTCCGCTCGACGGACAGGTTTTCCGGGAAGGCTCCCGTGGCCGGCATCATCATGCATTACACGCTGCTTGCGGAGGGCAACCATGCCGATGTCGATGCTCTCATCGCCGCACTTTCTGCGGCCGGCGTCATTCCGTTCTGCGTCTTCTGCGACAGCGAGGCCGCCACATTGCAGCGCGATCGCTATCCGTGGCACCGCTTGTTCTCCTCAGGCGAACTGCCCCCCGACATCATTCTGAACTTCCTGCTCGGGCGCCTGATCTCGACGACCGAAGATCGCCGGGTGCTGCAGGATCTCGACGTGCCGGTGATACAGCTTATCCGGAATTTCATGCTTTCGCCCGAGGAGTGGCTCGACGATCCCGTCGGCATCAGCGCCATGACCCTGACCCATTCGCTGGTGCAGCCGGAAATGTTCGGCGCCATCGACCCGGTCATGGTGTCCGGAACGGTTCGCAATCCCGGCGATCCGCCAATGGTGCGCACCGCCGTTCCCGTCGCGGAGCGTATCGGCATGGTCGTGAAGCGGGTGAAGCGCTGGGCCCGTCTGCGCCATGCACCGAACGGCGAAAAGCGCATCGCACTCATCCTGCACAACAATCCCTGCAAGGGAGTCGAGAGCACCATCGGCATGGCGGCAGGACTCGATACCTTCGAAAGCCTTCTGCTGCTCCTGCGGCGGATGCGGCACGAAGGGTACGACGTCGGGGAACTTCCCGAATCCGGGAAGGACCTGCTCGCCATGATCCATGATCGGAAGGCGCTGCTTGAGTTCCGCTGGACAACGGCTGACGGGATCCTGCGAAAGGGGGGCGTCCTGCACGCCGTGAACCGGGAGGAGTACCAGACCTGGTTCGGCACCCTCGACGAAAAGGTACGCAGCCAGGTGAACGAAGAGTGGGGCGTTTTTCCCGGAGAGGGCATGGCGCTCGAAGTCGAAGGACAACCGGCCCTGCTCATTACCGGGCTCAGGTTCGGCAAGGTGCTGGTTATGCCGCAGCCGAAACGTGGCTGCTATGGTGCACGCTGTGACGGGGAGGTGTGCCGTATCCTGCACGATCCCGGCATATCGCCTCCGCACCACTGGCTGGCGACCTATTTCTGGATACAGCAGGAGTGCGACGCCGTCGTCCATTTCGGGACGAGCGGCGCGCTCGAATATCTTCCCGGCAAGCGGGCGGTGCTCTCCCGAAACTGCTTCAGCGACATTTCGCTCGGCGACCTGCCGAACATCTATCCCTATATCATGGACACGCCCGGAGAGGGGATGATGGCCAAACGTCGCGGTCGCGCGGTCATCGTCGATCATCTCACCCCGGCTTGCCGTCCGGCAGTCCTGAACACGGAACTGCAGCGTTACGACGAACTGCTGGGCGAATACCGGCGAGCGGTCGATGGCAGGGAGACGGCGCGACAGGAAGCCCTGCAGGAGGAGCTGCTCGATCTCGGAGTCGGATTGCGCTTTCTGCCGGAAGGCGCAACGATCGCCCAGCTGCATGCGGAGGTCGAAACCCTCTCCCGACGGATGTCGCTGCTGAAGCTTTCGATGGTTCCGGAGGGGATGCATCTCTTCGGTCAGCCGCCGTCGCTTCGGGCGGTGTCGTCCATGCTGCTCTGCGCACTGCCGCGTCTCGGCGAGGGTTTCCCTTCGGCAGCCGAACTTGCCGCGCTGCATCCGGCATCCGGGGGAGACGAATTTACGAAAGCCTCCGGAATTCTTGCGGCCGTTATCGACCCGGACTCGGCTGAAGCCGCGCTGAGAGCGGCTGCCGGGCGGATTCCGCAACGGCTCGCGAACTGGTGCATCGAGACCGCTGCCGGAATAGGGCGCGCCGGCGACGAAGTGCGCAACGTGATCAGGGCTCTTTCCGGAAGCTACATCGAAGCGGGTCTCGGAGACGCTCCGTCGTCGGGAAAGCCTGACGTGCTCCCTTCCGGCAGGAATTTCTACGCTGCCGACATCATGACCATGCCCACCGAAGCGGCCTGGAAGATCGGATCCGCGATGGCTGACATGCTGCTTGACAAATTCTATCGCGAAGAGGGCCGCTTTCCCGAAAGCATCGGCATGAGCCTCTGGAGCTCCGACGCCTTCAAGTCCGACGGCGAGCTGCTCTCCCAGATCTTCGCCCTCATGGGGGTCAGGCCGGTGCGGCAGGCTAGCGGCAGGGTAGGCGCGATCGCCCTCACGCCTCTCGACGAGCTGGCGATCACCATCGACGGTGTCGCTATGCCGAGGCCGAGGATCGATGTCACCATCGAGACCAGCAGCATCGTTCGCGATATGGTTCCCCATTTTCTTGCGCTCATCGACAGGGCGGTCGCCGCCGTCAGCGCCCTCGAGGAGGAACCGGCGGAATCCAATTTCGTCAGGAAGCACACCCTCGAGCAGCTTGCCGCGCTGCAGGAGTCCCACGCCGGGAAGATGGAGGATTCGCTCATGCAGCGCCTGTCGCTCTACCGGGTGTTTTCCTCGCCGCCCGGCACCTATGCCAACGGGGTGGCCCTCGCTCTCGACGCGTCGGCATGGAACGACCGGCGCGACCTTGCCGAGACCTACATCAACCACTCCGGCTACGCCTATGGCGGCGGGCAGCTCGACCAGGGGGTCAAGGCGTACGACCTGTTCAGCCGCCAGCTTGCAAGGGTCGAAATCTCGTGCATAAAGCAGACCTCCGGGGAGTACGATGCGCTCGACTGCGGCTGCTATGCCGCAAGCGCCGGGGGAATGGCGGCGGCCGCAAAGGTGCTGTCGGGAAAAGCCGTGAAAACCTGGTGGGCCGATACGACCCGCCCCGGCAATCCCGATATCCGCGATTTCAGGGATGAGGCCGAGCGTTCGGTTCGCGCAAAGCTCTGCAACGAGGCATGGATAGCATCCATGAAAGAGCACGGTTTCCAGGGAGCCCAGGGGTTCGCTTCGCGTATCAACAACCTCTTCAAATGGAGCGCCACGACGGGCGAGGTGGAGACCTGGGTGTTCGAGCAGGTGGTGGAGACCTTCGTGCAGAACGAGGAGAACCGTGAATGGATCCGCCGGCAGAACCCATGGGCGCTCGAAGAGATCACCCGCCGACTGCTCGAAGCCGAAGCGAGGGGACTCTGGGATGCCAGGCCGGACCTGCTCGAGGCGGTGCGCCAGGCGGCCCTCTCCATCGAGGGAGATCTCGAAGAGCGGATCGGCGATGTCGAAGGAGCGTTTCAGGGCGGCCGGATCGACATTTTCACCGGCGATGAGGTCGAGCGGTGGAAACGTGAGTGGAGGATAAAGGAGAATGATGAATGATGAATTTCGTCCACCAAGTCCACTTTGGCTTGTGTCGAAGAGAACAAGTAGTAACTAACGTTTAATTATTCAGTTACGGTTTCCGGCGCTGCAAGGCGCCGGAATGAAAAGGGAACCCGGTGAAAATCCGGGACAGTGCCCGCTGCTGTAATCCCTCCGTCGGCATCCGCCGGCGGCGCGGTGCTTCCGAAAAGGCCACTGGTCCGCGCCCGCGGACCGGGAAGGCCGGAAGCATGGGGAGAGTCAGAAGACCTGCCGTAACGAAGTAATGCTTCGGGAAAAAAGCGAACAGAGATGACAGCAAGAGATGATATTCCCGGCGGGAGGGAGGCGGCATTGCCGTTTCTCCGGTGGCGAAGCGTTCTCCCTTTCGGCTCAAGGCCTGAAGGGTTCCGATGCCGCGCCCGTTGCCTGCACCATGCAGAGAGCGTGTCCGGGCGGAGTCCGGCATGGATGACGCCCTCTTATCGCAGCAGGGCCGGCCCTTTCCTGCATTCGGGGGAAAGGGGCCGACAGACAGCAACAACAACGCATTGGCATTGTGCAACCACAAAACAAAACTCGATGAAATCCTACTCAGTCAAGAAAGTTTTTCGTACGGCGGGACTGTTTGCCGTACTTGTGTCGGTATGGGTGCCGGAAGCCTCGGCCGAAAGCCGGGTCATAACCGGGGTCGTCACCAGCCGCGATGACGGCACTCCTCTGCCCGGAGCAACGATTCGGGTCGAGGGGAGCGGCGCAGGGACGGTTACCGATTCGCGCGGCGAATACACGCTGACCCTTCCTGGTGATGCGGGCCGGGTGACGGTGAGCTCTATCGGTTATGCAACGCGGTATCTCAAACCCGGTCAGGGGAAGCTGCTCAATGTCGCCCTTGCCGAAAGCGCGCATTCGGCAGGCGAGATCGTTGTTTCGTCGACACGTTCCCAGGAACAGCTGAAGAACATACCGCGCAAGATCGAGGTGATCACCGGCAAGGATATCGAGGCGCTCGATCCGGCAAGTGCTTCGGAACTGCTCAAGAAGACTGCCGGTGTTGACGTCATCGAGTATCCCGGCATGCTTTCGGGGGTCTCGATCAGGGGATTCGTTCCGAATGCCGGCTCGTATTACAATGCCGAGTATGTCTCGTATCTGCTTGACGGCAGGCCGCTTGGCACGAGAAACCTCGCCGCCGTCGATATGAACATGATCGAGCGGGTCGAGGTGATCAAAGGGCCTTCATCGGCACTGTACGGATCGCAGGGCATGGGAGGCACCATCAACTTCATTTCGAAAAAGTCCCAGGGACCCATCAGAGGCAAGGTATCGCTCGGCTACGGCAGCTTCGAAACCTTCGACGGCAGCGGCGCGATCGGCGGTTCGATCAGCGACCGTTTCGATTTCGACCTCGGTTTCCGGTATTTCAGCCAGAACGAGGATTACAAGGTCGGCAATAACACGCTCATCTCGGATCCCTCCCCGGAGATGGTCGAGGAAGGGATCGGCGCCATGCGGAATTCCACCTATTCCAGCAATTCCGGTTCGCTCCGCATCGGCTACCGTCTCAGCGACAGTTTCAGGCTCGACCTGCGCGGCGCGTTTTTCAACGCTCCGTCGGTTCATACGCCCGGTTCCATCTGGGGTTATTATGAAGACGGATTGAAGGATGTCTTCCGCAAAACCGCGGATATTTCCCTTACCGGTACGGCGGGACGACACCATGTCAAATTCATGCCCTACTGGTCTGAAGACGAGAGCCGAAACCTGAAGAGCGCCTCGGGCAAGACGTACGCCTATTTCGAAGGCCGAAACGAGGAGTACGGTTTTCAGCTGCAGGATGCCGTAACCATCGGCAGGCATCGCGTGACGGCCGGCGTCGATTACCATACATCGACCTACAAAACCCAAAGGCACAGCGCTCCAGGGGTTTCCGCCGCTCCCTACAGTCCGGACGGCAGGACCAGCAGCCTCGGCCTCTTTGCCGAAGCCGGGCTCTCGTTCCTCGACGGGCGGCTTGTCGTCACTCCGGGAATGCGTTACGACATGAGCACCTTTGCCATGCTTGATACGCCGCTGATCGCGGACGTGGATACGGAAGAGACGCATGACGGGTTTTTCAGCCCATCGCTGGCTTTCCAGTACTCATTACTGCCTGCCCTGAAGACCCATGCGAGCATCGGCCGGGCGTTTGTGTCGCCCTCCGCGTTGCAGAAGGCCGGGGAGTATATCGATACCTATGGCTGGACGGTGCGGGGCAACCCGGACCTGGAGCCGGAAACGAGCGTGACCTGGGATGCCGGTCTGACCTGGAGCGACGAGAAACGGGGATTGCGGGCCGATGTCACCTACTACGATACTGAATGGGAGGATTTCATCACAACGGAAAGCACCAGCGACGGCAGCAAGATCAAAACCTATGTCAATGCGGCAAGCGCCAGGCTGCGGGGCATGGAGTTCGAACTCTCCTGCGATTTCGGAGCGATGGCCGACTACCGTTATTCCTTGCGCTGCTATGCCAGTTACACCCGTCAATTCGAAGCCGAGGTAACAAAGTACGGCGTCGAGAGCCCGATGAAATATGTTCGCGCCGGGCTCGGCTCGTTCGGTATCGAGTACAACGACTTCCATCTTCTCAATGCCCGTCTCAGCGCCCGTTACCTGGGCTCCCGTTACGAGGACAACTATTTTACGTCGATACGTCCGACGCTGAAGAATTCCGTTCTTGAGCATGAACCGGCTCTTGTGTTCGATGCGACGGTTGGCGTTTCCATCGACGGGAAGAACAGCGTCGCCCTGACGGTGAAGAACCTTCTGGATGAAAACTACACCGAAAAGGATGGTTACAACATGCCGGGCAGGTCGTTCGGCGTGAAATATACGGTAACGTTCTGAGGTATGGAAAAGCAGATGAGATTCGTTTCATTCCGGATCATGCGGGCAGTACTGGTGACGGTACTGCCCCTTCTGCTGCTGGCGGGGTGCCGGCAGGAGCGGGAACGGCCGGTCAGAAGGGGTGCGAAGAGGGTCGTGGAGCAGGAAATCCCCCTGCGTTACGCCCGCTGTTTTACCATGAAAAAGGTTGGTTCCTGTACCCTCATCGAGATCAGGAAGCCGAAAGGGGCCAGGCTCGGGGTGTTCTATCGCTATCTGCTCGTTCCCGGAGGAGAAACCGCGCCTTCCGGGTATCCTGACGCCCTGGTTGTGGCCACTCCTGTCAGGAAAGTAACCTGCGGTCTTGGCCTGCAGGTAGCCATGATCGGGCAGCTCGACCGGATCGAAAGCATAGCGGGGGTGGGCATGGGGAAGTGGACGGGAAACCCTGAGATCCGCCGGAAGATGGCTGCCGGAGAGGTGCTCGAGACGGGCATGTCCGCCGATATGAACATGGAGACCATGGTGAACATCGACCCTGATATCGCCTTCGTCTACTCGTCGGGAAGCGATACCGACATCCATGACAAACTGCTTTCGATGGGCATCAGGCCTGGGCTGGTGTGCATGCATCTCGAGGAGCATCCTCTCGGCGTTCTGGAGTGGATACGGTTTTTCGGTGCGTTTTATGGCAGGGAGAAGGAGGCGGAGGCCTGTTTCAGGAGCGCAGCGGAACGTTATGAAAAACTCGAAGCATCGGTGAAGGATTCTTTCAGCGTGCGCCCGACGGTTATTGTCGGCCACGCCACCAGAGGCATCTGGACCACGCACGGTTCGAGCGCATGGTTCATCAGATTCCTGCACGACGCAGGTGCGCGCTACATACTCGAAGAGAGCGGCGAATACGAAGAGAATCCGGTCAGTCTCGAACACGCCCTCAAGGTCGGCATCGAAGCGGAATACTGGGTCAATCCCCGGTACAATGCGAAAACCATTACCGACCTGCTTGGCGATGACAAACGCTATCAGTATTTCTCTTCGGTCAAATCCGGCAAGGTGTTCAACAACGACAACCTCACCTTCGACGACGGACGGACGCTTTTCTGGGAGACGGGCATGATGGAACCGGACGAAGTGCTCAGGGATCTCGTCGCGATCTTTCATCCCGGGCTGGTTCCGGGGCATCGAATGAAATACTATCGCAGGATGATGCCGTGAGGCGCAGGCATGCAGGCAGGCGGATTTCCTTGTGAACCGTATCGAAATCGAGCCTTCCGGGTATCTCTATAAAGTGTGATGAGCGATCAAAATGCAAGCTCCATAAAGGAGCGCGAGTATAGCAGCGCGGCCGGAGCGGAAAAACCGGAGTGTACACGTAGTACATGAGGATTTCGAGCACCGGCCAACACAGCAGTTTGGGTGTGCAATAACTTTACAGAGGTACCCTTCTGTTTGCTTGTTAGAGCGTAATATATGTATAATCCAGTCTGGAAATCGATCATTCGCCGACTGCCTGAAATCCGATGCAAGCCGAAAAACACCTTTTTGCGACCGTTCCCCTTCTGGGCCCGTTTCTCAGGAACAGGGCGGTGGAGCGCCTGTTTACGGGCAACAGCCGTGAGGCCACCCTTGAGCTGGCGGGCGCGGTAGAGGGGGGGCATCCGGAAGCGGATGCGATATTCCGCCGTCTGCTGCTCCTGCGGCACGCCGACGGGCCGGTCATGCACGTCGCGCTGTGGAACTACTGGAAATCGCGTCGCTTCGAGGAGCCGCTCAAGAGAACGCACGCTTCCGAAGCGCTTCGGCAGGATATGCTCGAGGCGATTGAGGCCATGCCGGAAACCGACTGGGGCAACGGTATGGTATTCACGCTCTGGAGTATCGCCGATCGCGACGACATCGCCGAAAAGATCGAAGCGAAAGGCCGCCATGCGCCCGCGCTCGAGATGGACGCCCTTTTCGGGCTTGCGCGAGGCAATCCGGAGCGCTACCTCTCTCTTGAGGATCCCGATCACTCCATTTTCGAAAAAGCATGGCTTGCCGCATCTTCCGCCCGGAGGCAGCGGATCAGCACCACGGTCCTCCAAAGTCAGAATCCCCGGCTTGTGGCGGCTTACGACCGTGCCGTCAGGGAGGGGCACGACCCGCAACTGGTGATCGAGGCCCTCAAACTCTGCGGCGATCACGATGCGCTGCTCGACCGGCTGCACGGTTTGCCCTTCACCAGTGCGCTCGAGGTTGTCGCCTACTGGGAAGAGAGCGGCGGAAGGCCGAAAAGTCCCTCCGGAAAAGCCGTCGTCGAGGCTGCGGTCGCCCTCTA